>NZ_JAMSHW010000016.1:0-121383 GCF_023757525.1 Pseudomonas sp. MWU13-3659
GGGATTGCACACGCCCGTAGGAGCCGGCTTGCCGGCGAACAGCCCATTCAAGCCTCGGGCCAGAAAGCCCGGATCCCCGCGACACCTTGCGCCCCGGCTTCCCAGGCCCGCTCGCGCGCCCCTGGCCCGACCCCACCCAGCAAGAACACCGGATGGCTGATCCCGGCAATCAACCGCTGCGCCTCATCCCACCCCAGCGGCGTGGCATCCGGATGGGTCTGGGTCGCCTGCACCGGCGACAGGGTGACGAAATCCACCCCCATCTGCTCGGCCAGCGCCAGCTCCTCGGCGTTGTGGCAGGACGCCGCCAGCCAGCGTTCTTTCGGGAACGGCCGGCCCTTCGCGGCATACTTGCGCAGCTGCGCGGCGGTCAGGTGCCAGCCCGCCGACGGGAAGTCGCCCAGCCACTCCAAAGGCCCCTTGAGCATCAGCTGCGCCTTGCCCGCACACAGCCCGACCGCGTCCACCGCGACATCGCGGTACTTGGGGTCGTACATGTCGGGGGCGCGCAGTTGGATCAGCCTGATCCCGCTGGCCACCGCCTTCTGGATACCCTTGAGCAGCTCCGGCACCTCCAGGCCATCCGGCGTGATCAGGTACTGATCAGGCAGGCGCGCCGCGGCGACGATGGGCTTGTTGGCCTCGGGAAACTCGTACTGGCCCAGATCGCGCGGCGCCACCCAGGCCAACGGCTGGCCCTCGGCGCCGTGAGGCTCTCCGGTGAAGGCGTCGACTTCACGCACGTCCAGCAGCACCTGCTTGTCCGGATAGTCGTGGCTGACCTTGATCAATGGCCGAGAACGCGTGACCTCGATACCCAGCTCTTCGCGCAGCTCGCGGGCCAGCGCTGCCTCGACACCCTCGCCGTCCTCGACCTTGCCACCCGGGAACTCCCACAGGCCGCCCTGATGCTGCGTGTCGGCACGACGGGCGATCAGGATACGGCCGTCAGTACCACGAATGACCGCGGCAACCACATGAATCCGTTTCACCCTTCACGCTCCGCCAGGCCAGCCTTCTGCCAAGCCTGGAATGCAGGCCACTGGTAAATGGTTTCGATGTAGGCGGCCGCCGCGGCCGGCACTGCGACGCGGTAGGTGCGCAGGCGCACGGCCACCGGGGCGAAGAAAGCGTCGGCCAGGGTCGGCCGGCCGAACAGGAACGGGCCGCTGTCCTTGGCCACCAGGCGGCATTCGTTCCACAAGGCGACGATGCGGTCGATATCGACCTGCACGTCCAGTGGCAGCTCATCCGGCGCCTGGTCGCGGGACAGGTCGAAAGGCATTGCCCCGCGCAAGGCGAAGAAGCCGCTGTGCATCTGCGCGCAAGCCGAACGGGCCTGGGCACGGGCGGCAGTGTCCTCGGGCCAGAGCTTGGCCTCGGGGTGTTGCTCATTGAGGTATTCGGCGATGGCCAGGGAGTCGGCGATCACGCCATGCTCGGTCTTGAGCAAAGGCACCTTGCCAGTGGCCGAGAACGCGAGGAGGCGCTGGCGGGTGTCTGGCTGGTTGAGCTTGACCAGGGTTTCTTCGTAGGGGGCGCCGGCCAGTTCGAGGGCCAGGGCGCCGCGTAGCGACCAGGAGGAATACAACTTGTCGCCGATGATCAGGTGATAGCTCACGGTTGGGCTCCAGCGGATTCGGGATGTTGGGGCTGCCTTGCAGCCCTTTCGCGGCACAAGGCCGCTCCTACAGGAGATCGGACGCTCTTGTAGGAGCGGCCTTGTGCCGCGAAAGGGCCGCGAAGCGGCCCCAATTACATCAGGTACGGTACTCGGCGTTGATCTTCACGTACTCGTGGGACAGGTCGGTGGTCCAGATGGTTTCGCTGCACTGGCCACGGCCCAGCTCGATACGAATGGTGATCTCTTCCTGGGCCATTACCGCCGAACCCTGCTCCTCGGTGTAGCTCGGGCTGCGGCCACCCTGGCTGGCGATGCAGACGTTGTCCAGGTACACGTCGATCAGGCTGACATCCAGCGCCGGTACGCCCGCACGGCCCACTGCGGCCAGAATGCGGCCCCAGTTGGGGTCGGAGGCGAACAGCGCGGTCTTGATCAGCGGCGAGTGTGCCACGGCGTAGCCTACGTCCAGGCATTCCTGGTGATTGCCACCGCCGTTGACCTGCACGGTGACGAACTTGGTCGCGCCCTCACCGTCACGGACGATGGCCTGGGCCACTTCCATGCACACCTCGAACACCGCCTTCTTCAGCGCCTCGAACAGCGCGCCGCTGGCCTCGGTGACCTCAGGTACATCGGCCTTGCCGGTGGCGATCAGCATGCAGCAGTCGTTGGTCGAGGTATCGCCATCGATGGTGATGCGGTTGAACGACTTGTTGGCGCCGTCCAGCATCAGGTCTTTCAGCACAGCCGGTGCGACCTTGGCGTCGGTGGCGATGTAGCCCAGCATGGTGGCCATGTTCGGGCGAATCATGCCCGCGCCCTTGCTGATGCCGGTGACGGTGATGGTCTTGCCGCCGAACTGGAACTGACGGCTGGCACCCTTGGGCAGGGTGTCGGTGGTCATGATGCCGGTGGCGGCCTCGGCCCAGTGGTTCTCGGACAGGTTGTCCAGGGCGGCCTGCAGCGCGCCTTCGATCTTCTCGACCGGCAGCGGCTCGCCGATCACACCGGTGGAGAATGGCAGAACGGACTCAGCGGGTACGCCCGCCAGCTCGGCCAGCTTCGCGCAGGTACGCTCGGCCGCGGCCAGGCCTGGTGCGCCGGTGCCGGCGTTGGCGTTGCCGGTATTGGTCAGCAGGTAGCGCACGGTGCCCTGCACGCGCTGCTTGGAGAGGATCACCGGGGCGGCGCAGAAGGCATTCAGGGTGAACACGCCAGCCACGCTGGAGCCTTCGGCACAGCGCATCACCACCACATCCTTGCGCCCGGGGCGCTTGATGCCCGCCGAGGCGATACCGAGTTCGAAACCGGGAACCGGGTGCAGGGTGGGCAGGGGACCAAGACCAACAGCCATTAGAGCGCTCCTAGAAATTTCGCGGGGAATTTATGCGGGCCGCGTGGCGGCCCTTTCGCGGCACAAGGCCGCTCCTACAGAGCCTGGTGCAGAACCTGTAGGAGCGGCCTTGTGCCGCGATGGGCTGCAAAGCAGCCCAGGGATTTCAAGCTAACAGTGCAGTCAGATCATTCGATCTGACCATGGCAATGCTTGAACTTCTTGCCCGAACCGCACCAGCACGGCTCGTTGCGGCCCAGCTTCTGGTCATTGCGCACAGGCGCCGCGGCGACGGCGACTTCGGCGCCCTCCTCGCTGGCCTGCAGGTCGCTCTCCAGGCCAGGAGCGGCAGCGTGCTGGAACTGCATGCGGCTGGCCAGTTCCTCGGCTTCGCGGCGCAGGCGGGCTTCTTCTTCCGCCGGGTCCTCGCGGCGTACCTGGACATGCGACAGCACGCGGATGGTATCGCGCTTGATCGACTCCAGCAGCTCCTGGAACAGGGTGAACGACTCGCGCTTGTACTCCTGCTTCGGGTTCTTCTGCGCATAGCCGCGCAGGTGGATACCGTGGCGCAGGTGGTCCATGGTCGACAGGTGGTCTTTCCACAGGTCGTCCAGCACGCGCAGCAGGATCTGCTTCTCGAAGGTACGCAGCGCGTCCTCGCCAGCCTGGTCTTCCTTCTCGTTGTAGGCGTCGGTGATTTCCTTGATCAGCCGCTCGCGCAGGGTCTCCTCGTAGAGATGATCGTCCTCGTCGAGCCACTGCTGGATCGGCAACTTCATGGCGAAGTCGCTGGCCAGCGAGGCCTCCAGGCCGGCCACGTCCCACTGTTCGGGCAGCGATTGCGGCGGGATGTGCTGGCTGATGGTGGCGTCGAGCACTTCCTGGCGGAATTCGCCGATGGTGTCGCCGATGTTCTCGGCCGCCAGCAGGCTGTTGCGCATGTGGTAGATCACCTTGCGCTGTTCGTTGGCCACGTCATCGTATTCGAGCAGCTGCTTACGAATGTCGAAGTTGCGGCCTTCGACCTTGCGCTGCGCCTTTTCGATGGCGTTGGTCACCATGCGGTGCTCGATCGCCTCGCCGGACTGCATGCCCAGCGCCTTCATGAAGTTCTTCACCCGGTCGGAGGCGAAGATACGCATCAGGCTGTCTTCCAGCGACAGGTAGAAGCGGCTGGAACCGGCATCGCCCTGACGGCCGGCACGGCCACGCAGCTGGTTGTCGATACGGCGGGACTCGTGGCGCTCGGAAGCGATCACGTGCAGGCCACCGGCCTCCAGCACCTGCTGGTGACGCTTCTGCCAGTCGGCCTTGATCTGGGCGATCTGCTCGGGGGTCGGGTTGTCCAGGGCGGCTACTTCAGCTTCCCAGTTACCGCCCAGCAGGATGTCGGTACCACGACCGGCCATGTTGGTGGCGATGGTCAGCGCGCCCGGAGCACCGGCCTGGGCGATGATCTCGGCTTCCTTCTCGTGGTACTTGGCGTTCAGAACCTTGTGGTCGATCCCTTCCTTCTTGAGCAGGTTGGACATGTGCTCGGAAGTTTCGATGGTCGCGGTACCGACCAGCACTGGGCGGCCCAGCGCCATGCTTTCCTTGATGTCGGCGATGATCGCCGCGTACTTCTCGTCGGCGGTCAGGTACACCAGGTCGTTGAAGTCCTTGCGGGCCAACGGCTTGTTCGGTGGAATGACCATCACGTTGAGGTTGTAGATCTGGGCGAACTCGAACGCCTCGGTGTCGGCGGTACCGGTCATGCCCGACAGTTTTGTATAGAGACGGAAGTAGTTCTGGAAGGTGGTCGACGCCAGGGTCTGGCTTTCGGCCTGGATATTCAGGTTTTCCTTCGCCTCGATGGCCTGGTGCAGGCCTTCGGACAGGCGGCGGCCCGGCATGGTGCGGCCGGTGTGCTCGTCGATCAGGAGGATCTGGCCGTCCTGGACGATGTACTCGACGTTGCGGTGGAACAGCTTGTGCGCGCGCAGGCCGGCGTAGACGTGAGTCAGCAGGCCCAGGTTGTGCGCCGAGTACAGGCTCTCGCCTTCGGCCAGCAGGCCCGACTGCGTCAGCATGTCCTCGATGAACTGGTGGCCGGCCTCGTTCAGTTCGACCTGGCGGCTCTTCTCGTCAATGCTGTAGTGACCCTCTTGAGTCACCTGGCCTTCGACTTCCTCAATGTGCTGGGTGAGGCGCGGGATCAAGCGGTTGATCTCGATGTACAGCTTGGAGCTGTCCTCGGCCTGGCCGGAAATGATCAGCGGGGTACGCGCTTCGTCGATGAGGATGGAGTCGACTTCGTCGATCACCGAGAAGTTGAGCTCGCGCTGGAACTTCTCGTCCTGGCTGAACGCCATGTTGTCGCGCAGGTAGTCGAAACCGAATTCGTTGTTGGTGCCGTAGGTGATGTCGGCGGCGTAGGCGGCGCGCTTCTCTTCAGGCGGCTGGAAGGCCGAGACGATGCCCACGGTCAGGCCGAGGAACTCGTAGAGCGGGCGCATCCAGTTGGCGTCGCGGCGGGCCAGGTAGTCGTTCACCGTGACCACGTGCACGCCCTTGCCGGACAGTGCGTTCAGATAAACGGCCAGTGTACCGACCAAGGTCTTGCCTTCACCGGTGCGCATTTCTGCGATCATGCCTTCGTGCAAGGTCATGCCGCCGATCAGCTGGACATCGAAATGGCGCATGCCCATCACGCGCTTGCCGGCCTCACGGGCCACGGCGAAGGCTTCAGGCAACAGCTGGTCGAGGGTTTCGCCTTTGGCCAGGCGCTCCTTGAACTCTGCGGTCTTGCCCCGCAGCTGCTCGTCGGAGAGGGCCACCATCTTCTCTTCGAGAGCATTGACGGCGCTCACCGTCTTGAGCATGCGTTTGATTTCACGCTCGTTCTTGCTTCCAAAAAGTTTTTTTAACAAAGGCGCAAACATATCGGCAGGATCTTCCACACGTAGGGATGGAGGGCGGCCCCATGAGTCGCCCGTGCAGCCCTGAGGCCGCATGCGAACGAGCATTCTACCCGGAAACGATGGTGAGGAAAGTGGTGGATTTCCACGATGCTGGCACAGCGCTTTCTAGGGGGGCCTGACTAACATAGGGGCATTTTTCGCAAGTTCAAGGTACGCGAAGATGAAACGTATCGCGAATGACTTGCATCAAGATCCCGCAACCGATCTCGGGACAAGCCCTCTCCCCGCCCCGACCAGCGCCTGCGTGGGAACGGCGGTTCGCCGCGGCGACTTGCCCTGTAATGAATGCCCACCTGTTAGACTGTCGATCTTGTAACCCGTTGCGTCCTTCCCATGGCCTACAAACCTACCCCTGCCCGCCTCCCCGCCGACCTGCTGCGCAAGGCCCGGCCGCTGCGCCTGCTGCTCAATCAGGCCGAGCGCCTGGAACACCTGCAGCGCCTCCTGGAAAGCCAGTTGCAGCCGGCTGCCCGTGAGCACTGCCACGTGGCGTCATGGAAGGAAGGCACCTTGTTGCTGGTGGTGACCGATGGCCATTGGGCCACCCGTTTGCGCTACCAGCAAAAGCGCCTGCAACGTCAGTTACAGGCCATGGAGGCCTTCGCCAACCTGAGCCGCATCCTGTTCAAGGTGCAGCCACCACTGGTTTCGGCAATACATACGGGCCAAGGCATCGAACTGTCGAGCCGTGCCGCCAGCAACATTCGCGATTCAGCCGAAGGCATCAGCGATCCGAAGTTGCGTGCGGCACTGGAGCGCCTGGCCAGCCACGCGCAAGGCAAAGACCCTCACAGCTGATCGGCAACAGCCACTCAGAAAGCCACACCTGCGTTGCACCGACGCCACGCGCAGGGGACGAACGCCGGCGATCCGCCCCCTTCACCGATGGCTCGCCACGAACGAAACAGGCATGACCGTGCAGGCACCCTATTGAAGGTCGCTCAGCAGATGACGTGTGCTGCACCCGCTTGTTACCCCGACGATCAAAATGGCTGAAAATCGACTGCGATGCTTACCTAAATATCAATAAAATCAACAAGCTAAACTCAAGCCTTCGACTTCCGAGCAAAGAGCCCGCCATAGCGGCTCAGGTTTTGGCGCACGCCTTATTGCAGCCTGCCAACCTTTGACCCTATACTCGAGCGAATGTAAGTTCAGAGCGTTATAAGCGCTCTCGACGAGACCGTACAAATGGATCATTTGATAAGGACTTCACATGAGCACCGTTTTACTACCTTCTGAATCGCGCTCACTCAGCGCAGACACTTCCTACACTCTTTCGAGAAATCATCTTATTTGCGCCAGGGCCTGAATTTATTTTCGCCCTACTTCGGTGCGCCACCGCATATCAAGGCGGCATTCAGCACCCAATGTGCCCACCAAGTGGCAAGCGAAGACTAATTCCCTGGCACCCTTACTGATATTTCTATCATAGCCATCTCGGCGACACATGGCATTTGTGTGTCCTGCGCCGCGCATTGATGTGCCCAAAGTTCACATTGCAATCAAAACGACGCTCTATCATTACGCAAGGACGTGATCATATGCCTAGTTCTACCCAGTCAGCCGTTAACGTGCAGGATACCGTTGGCGATGGTGTGACGGCGGGGAACGCCGCCTGGACGTTTGGCGGTACGACCCCCTTGCATTTCGACTCGCATGTTTCCAAGTCTGTCCCCCGCTACAAGGACGGCCACGAGATCATCTTGTCGCTCAGCGACTTCTTCGTAAAACCGGACAGTGTCTGTTACGAACTGGGCAGCTCGACCGGGGCATTGACCCGGCAACTTGCGCAACGCCATTGCCCTTCAACGCAATGGATAGGCATCGACGTTGAAGATGCGATGACGCGCCAAGCCAAGGCATTGCTAGAGACTTCGCCACAGCAGAATTTGCACTTCGTCACCGACGACATCCTGACTTACGATTACGAAAAAAGTGATCTGATCATCGCTTACTACACGATCCAGTTTGTCCATCCTCGTGTTCGCCAGGCGCTGTTCGACCGCATCTATGAATCCTTGAACTGGGGCGGCGCTTTCATCATGTTCGAGAAAGTGCGCGGCCCGGACGCTCGCTTCCAGGATATTCTCAGCAGCCTGTATGTCGACTACAAACGCGACCAGGGTTATACCGCCGAAGAGATCCTGGCAAAAACCAGAAGCTTGAAAGGCGTGCTCGAGCCGTTCTCCACCGCGGGGAATATCGACATGCTTTCGCGGGCTGGCTTCACCGACATTACCAGCATATTCAAACATATCTGTTTCGAAGGTTTTTTCTGCATCAAGTAAGCTAGAGGCCGTCATGGACGACACTATAAGAATAAACTATCTTCAGCGCCTGAAGATGCCTGAACACTATCGTGCACAATCAATGGACTGCGAACTGTGCGGCGCTCAAGCACAGTGGGAATTGCTCAGCGAAATCCAAGGTCCCTGCGACACCTCGGTGCCCCTGCCGGTACTGGGATGCCAGGCGTGCGGACATATTTATCAGAAATACCGTTTCGAACCCGCGTTCTACCAGGCTTACTACGACAAGTTTTATCGACTGAGCCTGTTCGGCGACTCTGAACCCGAGCGTGCTTTCTTTCTGGACCAGGTGCGTCGTGGCGAACACCTGCGTCGCTATCTGGCAGACCTGCTGCCGGACAAGGGCAAGTTGCTGGATGTCGGCTGCTCGGCAGGCGGGCTGATGCTTCCCTTCGCCAAGCATGGCTGGACCGTGAAAGGTAATGATCCAGACCATGCCTACGTGGAGTATGGCAAGAAAATAGGCTTGCCCATCGACCGGGTCGACGCGGAGAACATGAACACCTCCGGCGACTACGACCTGATCATCATCAACGGGTCGCTCGAACATGTGCACGATGTCAATGTGGTGCTGCAAAAGTGCCGCCAGGCCTGCGCCGAGAACGGGTTGCTACTGATCGAAGGCCGGGCGCTCGGCCATGGTCTGCTTCAAGGTTTCTTGACCCATAACCACCGGCGCTACCTGAGCGCAAGCAGCATCGAGTACTTGATGCGTGCGCATGGCTGGGAACCCATCCGCACCACCGAGCAACCCGTTTGTGGCCCTACCCGCCCAGGCGCGGTGTTCGTATTGGGCCGTGCCTGTGCACCCGCGGATGACGCTTCGCTCGCGCAAACCATGGCGGCAGGTCGAAAGGCGCTGTTGGAGCGTTTCAGGCCAGGCCTTCAAGCGCTGCAGGCAAGCGCATGAGCAGCTCTGTCTACAGTGACGTCGCAACGCAGGTCACGGGCTATTCCCGCTTCAGGGAAGACCTCGTGATTACACGTGCAGACGAAGGAAACTCGACATCGCGTTACTGTGTGCACGACCCCGTCTCCGACATCAGCTTTGAGTTAGGCAAGGCGGAGTACCGCCTGGCCATGCTCTTCGATGGCAAGCGCAGCCTGCACGAAGTCGCCAGTACGGCGCTCGATCAACTGCGGATGAAAGTCAGCGAGGACAAGCTCGCTCAGTTCGAACGCAGGCTGTTGCATCTCAAGCTGCTCAGCCAAGGAGATGGCACGCACAAGAAAGACCTGCAGGATCCCGCCACGGGGATTACTTATGGTCCGCTCAAGACGTATCTGCTGGTCAATCTGATCAAGATGAACCCGCAACCGTTGCTGGACAGCCTGTACCGACTTGCCCCCTGGTGTTGCAGCCGTGGGTTCGTGGCGCCTTTGTTATTACTGGCCCTGTGCAGCTTCGGCTACCTGGGCATGCACATGGATGCGTTCATCGACGATGCCGTGGTGGTCTATGCCCAAAGTTATCGCTGGTTGCTTTGGCACTTCCCGGTCATCTTGACCTCCATCGCCCTGCACGAACTGGGTCATGCCATGGCGTGCCGACACTACCGGGTCAACGTTACCGACTTCGGCATCGGCATCTATCTCTTGCTCGCCACCGGCTGGGTTCGGCCAGAGCAACGCACCTGGACGAAACTCCCGCTTGGGCAGCGTGTGACCACGATCCTGGCCGGCCCATTCGTCAGCTTGCTCTACGCGGGCGTGGGTATTGCCTTATGGGCAGCATGGGGTGGTTCGGGCCCCTTCGGCGCGCTATTTGTCGTCATGATCGTGGCATCGTTCATCTCCCTGGTGCCGACATTGCTCCCCATCTTCAATGGCGACACCTACCTGGCGATTACCGAATGGCTGGGGCAACCCCGCCTACGCCAACGCGCCTTCAATTACGTAAAGGGGCGCCATCGCGCGACCGCACAACCTGTTTCCCCCGCCATGCATCGACTCTACTGGGGCACGGTGCTGCTGACCGGCCTGGGCTGGATCGCAGCCTGGGGCTTCACCGCAAATACACTGATCCACCTGTTCAACCACCCGTGAGGAGACTGTCATGACCCACAATCCCGCCGTACAACCTTTGCCGGAAACTGCGCAAACGCAAACCGATACCCCAACGCAAGCGCTTCCTGAAGTCGATGAAGGTGCACTGTTCGAAGAGTTCGAACTCGACGATATCGAAATCATCGAGAGCAAAGTGTTCGCTTGATCACCCAGTAATACCCCGGCCCAGACCGGGGTTCTCCAACACTCATATGGATAAACGCATGGCCCGGTTCTCCAAGCCTGAGCCTATAGGCGTGGGCATTCAGTACAACCCTGAAATTCTCGACTGGTTTCCTTTCGAGGCTATCGAAGTCGATATTCTGGAAGTGCTCCTGGACAACATCATGGCTCCGATCGACGGACCGCAGATCATCAAGCCTGGGGCCCGTGAGGTGATGGAGCGGCTGTCGAAAAACTTCACCTTGTTGGCCCACTCCAACTACGGTTGCGACTTCGGCTTCAGCCCATTGGAAGAGACCGCTGCCGTGCAGCGCCATGTGCCACTGGCGAAGATGTTGAACAGCCCCTGGGTCGCCAATCATTGTTTCTACGGTGACAACTCCTGGTTGGATATCTGGAGCAGCCCACTTCAGTTCTCCAAGGCCGAAGTGCTCCGCTGCGCGAAACGGGCCAAGTCATTGCAGTCCAGCTACGGCATGCCGCTGGCACACGAAAACGCCGCCTACTACCTGCCATGCCCTGGCGCCGAGATGCGTGAAGCAGAGTTCCTCGCCAGGCTCGTGGACGCGTCCGGAACATTCTTGCATCTGGATCTGCACAATATTTATACCAACCACCTGAACCTCAAGCAGTTCGACCTGCGTGACTACCTCGACACCCTGCCTCTGGAGAAGGTGATCTCGGTACATTTGGCGGGCGGTAGCTGGCATGACGGTCTCTACCACGACTGGCACGATTCTGCCGTACCTGAACCCGTCTGGGATCTCTATCAAGAGCTGCTGTCCCGGGCACGTCCTGCCGCAGTGATACTCGAGTATCAGGGGCAAGCTCACCACGCGATGACCCGGGTGATGAATGCCGATGACGAGCACATGATCGTCAGCGACGTTCGCCGCGCGCAACAGATCTGGAATCATTACATAACGCCGCCACAGGAACGCGCTCATGGACGCTGAACAGGTATGGAAACTATGGCGACGCCTGCTGCGTGATGAGGCATTGCAAGAAAGGCTGTTCCAGGCGCGCGGCGCAAGCGAGTGGTTAGCGGGCTTTGCGGAAAACGAACGGGCGATCCTGCAGGCATATGGGGATCAATTCGAGCGCGTGAAATGGTTTGTCGAAAACTATCAGTTTCGCTTGGTCAATTCGTTCATCAATGCCCTTGAGACGGGTGCGCCACTGACCTTGCGCGCCTTGCTCAACCTGGGGTTTGACCTCCCGGTCTTGTCCAGGACGTTCCTGCGGGAAAAAGAATGGTTCGATTACGGGCCGAAGGTTTATAGCTACTGCGATGCCGCCCTCGAGTTTCTGCTCGGTCGCGCGGAGTTGCAGGAGCACCCATGCTTGCGTGATTTGATCGGCCTGGAACGCGAATGTGTCGCGCTCTACAGGGGCTTGCTTGCCCCGCAAACGACCACGCCGGATCACTATCAACGGACCTGTAGCGCACGTCTCTACACAAGCACCTACGCCCTGTCCACCTGGCTGCGCGACAAAGGCCAGTTGGGATTGAGCCAGCTGGCAGCTCAACCCGAGCATATCCTGGTGTATCTACCCACACCTCAGGCGCGGCATAAGTTCACCTTGATCAGCAAGCGCACTGCGCATCTCTATCAGTTCCTCGAGGAGCCGCTACAGACGCCGGCCCTCGCCCGGCTGTTGAACGCGAACGATGACGACCAACCTTGCGCCGCAGACATGGCCTTGCTGAGCAAACTCAAGCAACTCAACGCGATCAGGATTCCCTGCTAGAGAATGGAAAGCTCACACTATTTTTGGCTACGCTCCACCGGTTTTCCGATCCACCACCTGACGGCCCTGGGAGGGCTTTCGGAGCTCCCAGGCTGCGCAGCCTTTGAACGAACCTATCGTGCGCTTGAAAACATGCGTGTCGTTTTGCTGGCCCACGCCAACGACCACCCCACGCCGCAAGCGTGCCGCAAGTTGGTTCGCAAGCTCAATGAGCGCACCGCGTTGCAACCGGCTGACCTGCCAGAAGACTTGCGCCTCCCACTGGCACAGGCATTGGCGGAACGCAATCGACTATTGACCGAACTGCAAGCGCGGGAGGCGGCGGATGAACAATATGCTGCGTACCTGGAGCGTGCCAGACAGGGACTGATTGACGCGCTCGATGACGACGCGATCGCCGAGGCGCTGTTCATCTCCAATCCTGCGGCACGTGCACGTATCGATGAACTGATCCGTGACCGCCACAGCAGTAACGACAGCCGTAAAAAACAGAAGCTGCGCCTGGGTTGGGCCTACCTGCAGCGATTTTGCGCGAAAAACGATACGGCCAGCTTCTTTGGCCCACTGGCCTGGGGGCAGTTCGATCGGCAACTCGAGGCCAATGTCCACTGCCGGCGAAGCGAAGGACCGTGGCTCAGACAACGCCATACATGCTTCGAAAACTGGGTGGTGCAGCGTCTGGTCGCACAGCTTAACCAGCATTGCCCAAACACCGACGCCCTGCCGTTGAGGCTGAACGAAGGCTGCTATCTGCACGGGCACACCTTGCACCTGCCAATCGACAAGCGTCGCCAGGTGGATGCGCAAACCGCTCGGATCCTGGAGCACATCGCTAGCCAGCAACACGCGTTACCGACGCTTTGCGAACTCCTCCACGCGAGCCCCTTGGACACGCATGGCAACATCAGGGCGCTGCTTGAACACCTTGTTCGCCAACGCGTGGTGCGTCGAGGCTGGCGGGTTTCACCGCGCGAACGCGACCCGATGGCACGGTTGCGAGCCTGCGTAAATTCGCCCGGCATCGATGAAACCTTCAGCCAAGGGTGGCAGGCACGCTTTGATGCCCTGGAAGCCGCAAGGGCGCAATACGCTGACGGCAACCTGCAACAACGGGAACACGCGCTGCTGCACATGAATACGTTATTGGCAGAGGCTGGCATCGACTTGAGTAGAGAGACCGGCGCAATGTACGTCGGCCGCTACCCCGTGTATGAAGACTGCTCCAGAAACCTTGAAATCAGCTTCGGCCAACACCTGTTTACCGAGGTGAAGGCACAATTGGCGCCTTTGCTGAACATTCATCGATGGATGATAAAAGCGATCGGCTATCGCCTTCATGAGGCGTACCTCCAGGCCTGGGAGCAATGCGCACAAGTGGACAGCGATGGCGTACCGCTCCTGGCACTCCTCGATAAGCTGGCGCCATTGCTCCCCACGATAGAGTCGGATATTGCCAGCGACCTCGAACAGCGCTTGGGCGCGGCCTGGGATGGCGTGTTGCAAGGTTTCGTCGGGCAGCACGAAGTGCATCTAGGCAACGACCAGGTTGAAGCATTGCTCGAAACCCTGGATACCGATCTTCGGGTCAATGACTTCCAGGTGTTCGGCAGTGATTTCCACTCTCCGGACTTCATGCTGTCCAGTGCCTCGGTCGAGGCCCTCAATCAAGGCGACTACCAGATCGTCGTTGGAGAAGTGCATCCGGCGGTGCATACGCTCAGTCAGCCGGTCGCGGCCCCGTTCAGCCCATTCAATACGCAGATCAACGAGCAAGTGGCGCAGCTCTTTGAACGCCCACGCCTGATCCTGGCGGACTCACCCGACAGTTATCAGCGCTCGCATATCGATTGGCCTTTGCAACCGCGTTACTTGCAGTTGGTGTTGCCATCCGGCGGCGGCTGCGTACCGCCCCAGCAGCAGTTCGCGGCGGGCCGAGCGCACGTACGACTCGTGAATGGGCGCTTGCAGGTGGTGGATGTGTTCGGGCAGTTCGAAGAGGACTTGCTGTGCGTATTCTCCACCCCCATGCACCGGCTGGGTTTCGCCTTGGCCGGGGCCGCCATCGCCAAGCACGACAACCGTCGTGTCTGGCTAGGCCGCACATTGTACAAAAGGGCCTCATGGTTATTCGCCGTCGACGAACTGCCTCAACCGAAGGGCTCCATCGATGCACTGGACTATCCCATCGCATGGCGTGCCTGGGCCAGCCAACAGGGCCTGCCACGCTATGTCTTCGTGAAGATCGACACGGAGCCCAAACCTCAGTTCATCGACTTCGAAAACCCGTTATCCCTCGATGGCATCATCAACGCGCTGAAAGACGCCAGGCAAGTGAAGTTTTCAGAAATGCGTCCAGACCCCGAACAACTTTGGCTCGAAGAGGCGCGCGGGCGCTTCTGCTGCGAAATTCGCACGACCTTTTCCTGTAATGAGGACACTACCCAATGAGCAGTGAACAACCCACTTCGCTACTCAAGGCCGATCAGGAAGTAAAGCGCTCATTCCTGTATTTGTTCCTGACGATCTTCGTGCCATTCGGCCTCGGACATTTCGTGTCCTATCTGTTCCGCACCGTGAACGCCTTGATCTATGGTGACCTGACTCAAGAGTTGCACTTGCCTGCCAGTAGCCTGGGGCTGCTGACGGGGGTGTATTTCCTGACGTTTGCGGCCGCACAGCTTCCCCTCGGCGTGCTACTCGATCGCTACGGCCCACGCAGCGTACAGGTGCCCATGCTGATCTTTGCCGTAGTGGGCTCGTTGATCTTCAGCTCGGCACACTCCCAATGGGGGCTGATCATTGGACGTGGCCTGATTGGCCTCGGCGTTGCAGGCTCGTTGATGAGTGCGATCAAGGCCTGCTCGATCTGGCTCCCCCCCGAACGCCTGCCATTGAGTACCGCCTGCCTGTTATCGGTTGGAGGCTTGGGCGCCATGGCATCAACCACGCCATTGCATGAATTGCTCAAGTGGATCAGCTGGCGGGAAGCCTTCTTGATTTTGGCGGTTCTCACACTGTGTGTCTGCACCATTATTCACCTCAGCGTGCCCCGTGCTTATACAGCCAAGAACACCACGCTCGCGCAGATGGCCACAGCGGTCGCGACCCTCTACCGCTCCTGGACGTTCTGGCGCCTGGTGCTGTACTCCGTGTTTGCCCATGCGATCTACATGTCGGTGCTGTCGCTCTGGATGGGGCCATGGTTAAGGGACGTGGCGCAACTGAGCGAAGCGAGCATGGCCAATACGCTGCTATGGGGAACGGTGGCGATGGTGGCGGGTTCGCTGACATTTGGCTCGATTACCGATTACCTGCGACGCTTTGGCGTCCAGCCCATCATGGTGTGCGGGACGGGAGTCGCGGTGTTCATCGGTTTCCAGGTGCTGATGATCAGTGGGCTTGCGATCCCACCGCTGCTCATCGCCATGGGTTTCAGCTTCTTCGGCACCGCGACCACCATGAACTATGCCATCGTCGCCCAATCCGTACCGGTAGAACTCGCCGGACGAGTGAGTTCGTCATTCAACCTGGTGGTGTTCGTACTGGCCTTCATTCTGCAATGGCTTATGGGAGCACTGCTGAATCTGTGGCCTGCCACATCCTCAGGGCATCCCATGATTGCCTACCAGTGGTCGCTGGGGACGATGATTGCGCTGCAGATACCAGGCATATTGCTCTGGCTGACGTTCCGCCCCTGGAAGCGTGAGCGCCCAGCCTCCTGCTGAGTGGGCCTTGTTGCCGACGCGCCAGAACCTGGACGTCGGCCACTGCTGGCCGCAGGGGCGCCACTGCTTGCAATGCGCCATAAAAAAGGCCACCCGAAGGTGGCCTCAATCACTAGAGAGAGTGTTCGAACTTACACGGCCGCAACAGGGCGCATGTACGAGATCGGTGCCGTGCTGGCATCTTCGAAAAACACCACTTCCCAGGCATCTGTTTCTGCGATCAACTTGCGCAGCAACTGGTTGTTCAACGAGTGGCCGGACTTGTAGCCCTTGAACTCGCCGATCAGGCTGTTGCCCAGCAGGTAGAGGTCACCAATGGCATCGAGGATCTTGTGCTTGACGAATTCGTCTTCGGAGCGAAGGCCGTCTTCGTTGAGCACGCCAGTCTCATCGACAACAATGGCGTTCTCGACGCTGCCGCCGAGCGCAAGGTTGTGCTTGCGCAGGTACTCGATGTCACGCATGAACCCGAAGGTCCGCGCGCGGCTGACTTCTTTCACGAACGAGGTGCTGGAGAAGTCTACAGACGCGCTCTGGGTCTGGCCCTTGAGGACCGGGTGATCGAAGTCGATCTCGAAGCTCACCTTGAACCCGTCGAACGGCAGGAAAGTGGCGCGCTTGTCGCCGTCTTCCACTGTCACTTCGCGCAGGATGCGGATGAACTTCTTCGGTGCGTCCTGTTCTTCCAGGCCGGCCGATTGGATCAGGAATACGAAGGGTCCGGCGCTGCCATCCATGATCGGCACTTCCGAGGCGGAGAGCTCGACGTAGGCGTTATCGATGCCCAGGCCCGCCATGGCGGAGAGCAGGTGCTCGACCGTATCGACCTTGACGTCACCGTTGACCAGCGTGGTGGACATGGTGGTCTCACCGACGTTGGCCGCGCGCGCCGGGATCTCCACGACGGGAGAAAGGTCGGCGCGACGGAAGACGATGCCGGTGTCGACAGGCGCAGGCTTGAGGGTCAGGTAGACCTTCTCCCCGGAGTGCAGGCCGACGCCCGTGGCACGGATGGTATTCTTCAGGGTGCGTTGTCTAATCATGGCATTGGCCGCTTCAGCGCAAATTGCGAACAGGTATCAACAAAGGCTGGGGATGATAACAGACCCGGCCTTTGCTGAACACCAATCACCCTAATACCCCTGATAAATTCCATCAATCGGCCTGACGACGCAGGAACGCCGGGATATCCAGGTAGTCCAGATCATCCTGAGGGTTGAGTTTAGCTGCCGCTGCGGCACCTGCGTGCGCCTGGTTGCGCATCACGGTCGGACGCTCCAGGTCACGGTAGTTCACCGCCGACTGCTCCTGGCGAACCGGGGCCGGGTTGGAAGCCTCGTACACCTGCTGAGCGGTCTGCAGGGTGTTGTCGACGACTTTGACCGGCTTCTCGATGCGCGCGCCCAGGCCAGTGGCCACAACGGTCACGTGCAGCTCGTCGCGCATGTCCGGATCGATCACGGTGCCGACCTTGACCATCGCGTGGTCGGAGGCGAAGGCCTCGATGATGCTACCCACGTCGGAGTACTCACCCAGCGACAGGTCCGGGCCTGCGGTGATGTTCACCAGGATGCCGCGGGCGCCCTGCAGGTTGACATCTTCGAGCAGCGGGTTGCGGATCGCCGCCTCGGTGGCCTCGCGGGCACGGTTCGGACCGCTGGCGCAGCCGGTACCCATCATCGCCATGCCCATCTCGCCCATCACGGTGCGCACGTCGGCGAAGTCGACGTTGATCATGCCCGGGCGCTTGATGATGTCGGAGATGCCGCGCACGGCACCGGCCAGTACATCGTCAGCCTTGGCGAAGGCGGACAGCAGGCTTGCATCCTTGCCCAGGATGGTCAGCAGCTTCTCGTTGGGGATGGTGATCAGCGAGTCGACGCTCTCGGCCAGCATGCGGATGCCTTCGTCGGCGATCTGCATGCGCTTGCGGCCCTCGAACGGGAACGGACGGGTCACCACCGCAACGGTGAGGATGCCCATTTCCTTCGCCACTTCGGCGATGATCGGCGCCGCACCGGTACCGGTACCGCCACCCATGCCGGTGGTGATGAACACCATGTTGGTGCCCTGCAGCACTTCGGCGATGCGCTCACGGTCTTCCAGCGCGGCCTGGCGGCCGACTTCCGGATTGGCGCCAGCGCCCAGGCCCTTGGTCACACCGGTACCCAGTTGCAGGATGGTGCGCGCACCAATGTTTTTCAGCGCCTGGGCATCAGTGTTGGCGCAGATGAACTCCACACCTTCAATGTTGCTCTTGACCATGTGGTTGACTGCGTTGCCGCCGCCACCACCGACGCCGATCACCTTGATGACCGGACTTTGCGGGACGTTGTCTACGAGCTCGAACATTTTCCCTCTCCTTACAGTTCTCTAGTTGTTGCGCCTACCACTACTGCTTTGAAACTTAGAAGTTGCCCTGGACCCAACGCTTGAGTCGTTCAAGCACCGGGGCCTTCGGTTCATCGCCATAGCTGTTGTTGCTGCTGTTGCTGATACCGGTCAGGGACGGGTCCTCGGACTGCTTCTGCAGGCCGTAGGTGAGCAGGCCCACACCGGTGGAATAGATCGGGTTGCGCACCACGTCGCTCAGCCCCCGAACGCTGTGCGGCACGCCCAGGCGTACCGGCATGTGGAAGATCTCTTCGGCCAGTTCCACGGCACCTTCCATCTTCGCGGTGCCACCGGTGAGGACGATGCCGGCCGGCACCAGGTCCTCGAAGCCGCTGCGACGCAGCTCGGCCTGGATCAGGGTGAACAGCTCGTCGTAACGCGGCTCCACCACTTCGGCCAGAGCCTGGCGCGACAGCTCGCGCGGCGGACGGTCGCCGACGCTCGGTACCTTGATCGTTTCGCCGGCGCCGGCCAGCTTGGCCAGGGCGCAGGCGTAGCGGATCTTGATTTCCTCGGCGTACTGCGTGGGGGTGCGCAGGGCCATGGCGATGTCGTTGGTGACCTGGTCGCCGGCGATCGGAATCACCGCGGTGTGGCGGATCGCGCCTTCGGTGAAGATGGCGATGTCGGTGGTGCCGCCACCGATGTCCACCAGGCACACGCCCAGCTCTTTTTCGTCGTCGGTCAGCACCGAGTAGGCCGAGGCCAGCTGCTCGAGGATGATGTCGTCGATTTCCAGGCCGCAGCGGCGCACGCACTTCTCGATGTTCTGCGCGGCGTTGACCGCGCAGGTGACCACATGGACCTTGGCTTCCAGGCGCACGCCCGACATGCCCAGTGGCTCGCGCACGCCTTCCTGGTTGTCGATCACGTAATCCTGCGGCAGGGTGTGCAGCACCCGCTGGTCGGCCGGAATGGCCACGGCCTGGGCGGCGTCGAGCACGCGCTCGAGGTCGGCGGTGCTGACTTCGCGGTCGCGGATGGCGACGATGCCATGGGAGTTCAGGCTGCGGATGTGGTTGCCGGCAACGCCCACGAACGCCGAGTGGATACGGCAGCCGGCCATCAGCTGGGCCTCTTCCACGGCGCGCTGGATCGACTGCACGGTCGACTCGATGTTCACCACCACGCCCTTCTTCAGGCCGCGCGATGGGTGGGTGCCGATGCCCACGATCTCCAGGGTGCCGTCCTCGCCGACCTCACCCACCAGCGCCACCACCTTGGAGGTGCCGATGTCCAGCCCGACGATCATTTTGCCGCTATGCGCGTTTGCCATGGTCCTGCCTCTCTCTAATTCTTCGCAACGGCGGGTTGGGCCGTCGTCGGTGCATTCGGTTCCCGCCAGCCAACGGCAAGTCCATTGGCGTAACGCAGATCGATGCGGGCGATATTGGTGATCTGGTCTTTAAGCGTTTTGTCGTAAATGGCAATGAAACGGCGCATCTTCTCCACCAGATGGTCGCGCCCCAGCAGCAGCTCGATGCCCGGCCCGGCACTGCCCGCGCCGGTGGTCAGGAACCAGCTGCCTCGCTCGCGCAGCTCCAGGCGAGCGATGGAAAAGCCCATGGGGCGCAGCATCTGGCTCAATACCTGATACTGCTGCATGACTTGTTGCTGAGCGCGCTGCGGCCCGAACAGCTGCGGCAGGTGCTCGTAGTTGGCCAGCTCGCGCGGGGTGAAGGCCTGGCCCTGGTTATTGAGCAAGGCCTCGTCGCCCCAACGTGCCACCGGCAACTGTTCCTCCAGACGAATCACCACCTCGTCCGGCCAGACCCGACGCACTTCGGCGTGGGCGATCCATGGCATCTGTTCCAGCTCCACACGCATCGCCGCCAGGTCGACGGTGAAGAAGCTTGCCGCCACGTAGGGCGCGATCCGTTGCTGCACCGCCTGCTGGCTGATGTAGCTGAGGTCGCCCTGCACGGCGATCTTGGTGATCGGGCGATCGGCGTAAGGCATCAGGCGAATGGCGCCTTCATAGGCGCCAAAGCCCGCCGCCACCAGCAGCACCGGCCACAGCAGGCGCTTGAAGCCACCAAAACTCGGGCGAGGCAGGCGCGCCGATACGGGCTCGTCGGCCACCAGTCGGCTGGCGCCACGCGGCACCGGCTTGCTACGGCCGGTAACGGGTTGCTGCTGACGTACCATCGCGCCTTGCATGGTGGTTAACCTCGCGTCGCTACGCTGTCGGCGAGGATCGCCAGCACCAACTGCTGGAAGTCCAGGCCGGCCGCGCGGGCCGCCATGGGCACCAGGCTATGGTCGGTCATGCCGGGTGCGGTGTTGACTTCGAGCAGCCAGAACCGGCCCTGCTCGTCCTGCATCACGTCCAGCCGGCCCCAACCCTCGATGCCGATGGCATCGCAGGCGCGCGCGGTCAGGTCGATCAGCTCTTGCTCCTTGACGCTGTCCAGGCCGCACGGGATGCGGTACTGGGTGTCATTGGCGATGTATTTGGCGTCGTAGTCGTAGAACACGTGCGGGGTGCCCAGCGCGATCGGCGGCAGCACCTGGCCACGCAGCACGGCGATGGTGAACTCCGGGCCGTGGATCCACTGCTCGACCAGTACCTGCGAGTCGTACTTCGCGGCGTCTTTCCAGGCGGCGACCAGCTCTTGCTCGCTGTTCACCTTGGCCATGCCGATGCTCGAACCTTCATGGGCAGGTTTGACGATCAACGGGAAGCCCAGTTCCGCGCTGGCGGCAACGCAGTCCTGCTCGCTGGCCAACACCGCGTGGCGTGGCGTGGGGATACCCAGGCTCTGCCACACCTGCTTGGTGCGCAGCTTGTCCATGGCCAGTGCCGAGGCGAGGATGCCGCTGCCGGTGTAGGGGATCCCCAGGCACTCGAGCAGGCCCTGCATGCTGCCGTCCTCACCGCCACGACCATGGAGGATGATGAAGGCGCGGTCGATTTTCTCGTGCTGCAGGCGCGCCAGCAGGTCGTCGCCCACATCGATGGCGACCACGTCGACACCGGCGTTGGTCAGCGCTTCGATCACCGCCGCGCCGGATTTCAGCGAGACCTCACGCTCGGCGCTCTTGCCGCCGTAGAGCACGGCAACGCGGCCGAAGGCCTTGACGTCGAGGGTGGAGTGCAGCTTGTCGTAGGCGCTGGTCATTTCGACTTCTCCTGCTTGGCGCCTGCGAACAGCGGGCTTTTCATCAATTGCGGAGCCAGGCCGCCGACATCACCGGCACCCTGGCAGATCAGGATGTCGCCGGCGCGCAGCAGCGGCTTGACCAACGGCGCGAGTTCGGCGCCACGTTCGATGTAGATCGGGTCGAGCTTGCCGCGCTGGCGGATGCTGTGGCACAGCTGACGGCTGTCGGCACCGGGGATCGGCTCTTCGCCGGCCGGGTAGACTTCCATCAGCAACAGCACGTTGGCATCGCCCAGCACCTGCACGAAGTCGTCGTACAGGTCGCGGGTGCGGCTGTAGCGGTGCGGCTGATAGACGATCACCAGACGGCGGCTCGGCCAGCCGCCACGCACGGCCTTGATCACGGCGGCGACCTCGGTCGGGTGGTGGCCGTAGTCGTCGACCAGCATCACGCTGCCGCCTTCGACCGGCAGCTCGCCATACACCTGGAAGCGTCGGCCAACGCCCTGGAAGCCGGACAGCCCTTGTACGATGGCCTCGTCGCTGATGCCTTCGTCAGTGGCGATGGCGATGGTGGCCAGTGCATTGAGCACGTTGTGGTTGCCTGGCATGTTCACCGACACCTCGAGCGGCTCGCAGTCGCGACGCAACACGGTGAAGTGGGTCTGCATGCCCTGCTGGCGCACGTTGATGGCGCGGATGTCGGCCTCTTCGCTGAAGCCGTAGGTGACAGTCGGGCGCTTGACCTGTGGCAGGATCTCACGCACCACCGGGTCGTCCAGGCACATCACCGCCAGCCCATAGAACGGCAGGTTGTGCAGGAACTCGACGAAGGTTTTCTTCAGTTTGTTGAAGTCGCCTTCGTAGGTGGCCATGTGGTCGGCGTCGATATTGGTGACCACGGCGACCATCGGCTGAAGATGCAGGAAGCTGGCGTCGCTTTCATCGGCTTCAGCGATCAGGTAGCGGCTGGTGCCCAGCTGGGCGTTAGTGCCCGCCGCAGTCAGGCGCCCGCCGATGACGAAGGTTGGGTCGAGGCCGCCAGCAGCGAACACCGACGCCAGCAGGCTGGTGGTGGTGGTCTTGCCGTGGGTACCGGCAACGGCCACGCCATGACGATAGCGCATCAGTTCGGCGAGCATTTCGGCACGCGGCACCACCGGAATACGGCGTTCCAGCGCGGTGGCGACTTCCGGGTTGGCCGGGTTGATCGCGCTGGACACCACCAGCACGTCGGCGCTGGCGGCGTTCTCGGCACGGTGGCCGACGAAGATCTCGGCGCCGAACGACTCCAGGCGCTCGGTGACCGGCGATGCCTTGAGGTCGGAACCGGACACTTCATAGCCCAGGTTCAGCAGCACCTCGGCGATGCCGCACATGCCCACGCCGCCGATACCGACGAAGTGAATGCGACGGATACGGCCCATCTTCGGTTGCGGCATGGCTTTCTGGCTCTCAACCATGGGCCACCTCCAGGCAGATATCGACCACGGTGCTGGTTGCGGCAGGTTTGGCCAGGCGACGCGCGGTGCCGGCCATGGTGTTGAGTTTCTCGGGTTGCATCAGCACCTCGTTCAGGCGTTCAGCGAGTTGCGCTGCGCCAGTTGTCGCTTGCGGCATCAGGAAGGCGGCGCCTTCACGAGCCAGATATTGGGCGTTGTGGGTCTGGTGGTCGTCGATCGCGTGGGGCAAGGGCACCAGCATCGAGGGCAGGCCCGCCGCCGCGAGTTCGCTGACAGTCAGGGCGCCGGCCCGGCACACCACCATATCGGCCCAGCCATAGGCATGGGCCATGTCCTTGATGAACGGCTCTACCTGAGCCTCGACACCCGCCTCGTGATAGCGCTCGGCGGTGGTCGGCGCGTGGTTTTTGCCGGCCTGGTGGAACACCTCTGGCCGCAGGTTCGCGGGCACCTCGGACAGGGCCTTAGGCAACAATTTGTTCAATGGTTCCGCACCCAGGCTGCCGCCCATGACCAACAGGCGCGCACGGCGCTCGGCCAGGGGCGCGCGCTGCGCATCCATGAACAGCTCCGGGCGCACCGGGTTGCCGGTGGTACGCAGCTTGTCGTTGGCCTCGAAAGTGCCTGGGAACGCTTCGCAGACGCGGGCCGCCAGTGGCACCAGCAGGCGATTGGCGGTGCCGGCGCGGGCGTTCTGCTCGTGAATGACCAGTGGCACGCCGCACAGCTTCGCGGCGACGCCGCCGGGGCCAGTCACATAACCACCGAAGCCGATCACGCAGACCGGCTTGAGTTCACGTACGATCCGCCGTGCCTGCAGCACCGCCTTGACCAGGGTGAACGGCGCCTTGAGCAGCGACAGCTTGCCCTTGCCACGCAGGCCGGTAACCTGAATCAGGTGCAGCGGCAACCCCGCTTGGGGCACCAGTTCGTTTTCGATACCACGCGGTGTGCCCAGCCAGTGCACGCTGTAGCCACGGGCCTGGAACTCGCGCGCACAGGCCAGGGCCGGGAACACATGCCCCCCGGTGCCGCCAGCCATGATCAACACGTTCTTGCCGTCAGCGGCCATGGCTGGTCTCCTCGGCAAAATCGCTCTCCTTGAATTCATGTTCTTCGCTGCCCAGGTGCGTGCGGCTTTCCCACTCGATCCGTAGCAACAGCCCCACGCAGGCGCAGCAGATCACCAGCGAGCTGCCCCCATAGCTGAGGAATGGCAGGGTCAGGCCCTTGGTGGGCAGCAGGCCGACGTTAACGCCGATGTTGATCAGGAACTGGCCAATCCACAGGAACGACAGGCCAAAGGCCATGTAGGCAGCAAAGAACTGCTTGGCCTTCTCCGCCCACAGGCCAATGTACAGGGCACGAACCGTGACGAAGACGAACAGTGCGATGGTCAGCAGCGAACCGACCACCCCCAGCTCCTCGGCCAGCACCGAGAACACGAAGTCGGTATGCGCCTCGGGCAGGTAGAACTGCTTCTGCACGCTGTTACCCAGGCCCACGCCCAGCCACTCGCCGCGGCCGAAGGCGATCAGCGCCTGGGTCAGCTGGTAGCCGGAACCGAACTGGTCGGACCAGGGGTCGGTAAACGTGATCAGGCGCGCCATCCGGTAAGGCTGGGCCTGGACCAGGACCACCACCGAAATGACCGCCAACACCACCATCAGCGAGAAGCGGAACAGCCCTACCCCACCGAGGAACAGCATGGCCGCCGCAGCGCCCATCATCACCACCGTGGCGCCGAAGTCCGGCTCCATCAGCAGCAGGCCAGCCATCGGCAACAACACGATGAACGGCTTGAAGAAGCCCATCCAGCTCTCGCGCACCTCGGTCTGCCGACGCACCAGGTAGCCGGCCAGGTAGATGACCACGAAGACCTTGGCAATCTCGGAGGGCTGGACGTTGAAGAAGCTGAAGCCGATCCAGCGCATCGAACCGTTCACCTCACGGCCGATGCCCGGCACCAGTACCAGTACGAGCAGGCCGAAGGCGCCGATCAGCATGAGGAAACCCATGCGCTGCCAGGTAGCGATCGGCACCATCATGGTCATCACCCCGGCGCCCAGGCCGAGGGTGACGTACACCAGGTGGCGAATCATGTGGTACAGCGGGTTGCCCGACTGCACCGCAGCCACTTCCGAGGAGGCCGAGGTGATCATCACCAGGCCCAGGCCGAGCAACGCCAGGCAACCGGCCAGCAGCGGGAAGTCCAGGTCGATGCCACGGCCGCTGATCAGCGGCGACGGGTAGGGTTTGAGGATGCCGAAGATCATGCCAGCCCCTCCGCTGCCTGGGCGAACAGGCGCCCGCGCTCTTCGAAATTCTTGAACATGTCGAGGCTGGCGCAGGCAGGTGACAGCAGCACCGCGTCGCCCGGCTGGGCCAACTCGGCACAGCGTTGCACGGCTTCGTCGAGGGTCTTGACCCGCACTTGTGGCACGGCATCACCCAAGGTCTCGGCCAGGCGCTCGGCGTCACGGCCAAGCAGCACCACGGCGCGGCAATGTTCGGCCACCGGCTCACGCAAGGCAGCGAAGTCTGCACCCTTGCCGTCGCCACCGGCGATCAGCACCAGCTTGCCCTCGATATCGGCGCCCAAGCCTTCGATGGCGGCCAAGGCGGCACCGACGTTGGTAGCCTTGGAATCGTCGTACCAGTTCACGCCATTGCGTTCACGGACCCACTGGCAGCGATGGGCCAGGCCCTTGAACTCGCGCAGCGCCTCGAGCATGGGCTCGAATGGCAGGCCGGCGGCATGGCCGAGGGCCAGCGCGGCCAGGGCATTGCTCTGGTTGTGGGCGCCACGGACCTTCAATTCGCGCACCGGCATAAGCGCCTGGAATTCGAAGGCCAGGTGCTTTTCGCCATCGACTTCCCGTAGACCGAAGGACTTGAAGTCCGGCGCATTCAGACCAAAGCTCCAGCTCGGGCGACCTTCGACCGGCAGCGGACGGCTCAGGGCATCCTGGCGATTCACCACCACCTGGCGGGCACCGCGGAAGATCCGGTGCTTGGCCAGGTGATAGGCCGGCAGGCCGCTGTAGCGGTCCATGTGGTCCTCGCTGATATTCAGCACGGTGGCCACTTCGGCGTTGAGCTGATCGGTGGTCTCCAGCTGGAAGCTCGAAAGCTCCAGCACGTACAGTTCCACGCTGTCGTCGAGCAGGTCCAGCGCCGGCGTGCCCAGGTTGCCGCCCACTGCCACACGTTTGCCTGCCTTGGCGGCCATCTCGCCGACCAGGGTGGTCACGGTGCTCTTGGCGTTGGAGCCACTGATCGCGATGATCGGCGCTTTTGCATGGCGGGCGAACAGCTCGATGTCGCCGGACAACGTCACGCCGCGCGCCGCCGCCTGCTGCAGGGCCGGGGTGGCTAGGGCCAGCCCGGGGCTCACGTACAGCTCGTTGGCGCGGCACAGGAAGTCCACGTCCAGCTCGCCACAGCGCACTTCCACCTGCGGGTAATCATGGCGCAGGGTTTCCAGTTCCGGCGGTTGCTCGCGGGTGTCGGCGACCGCAAAGGCAATGCCCCGGCTCGCCAGGAAGCGAACCAGGGACATGCCGCTCTTGCCGAGGCCGACAACGATGCGGAATTGGTCGGAAGCGATCAGTGACACGCTCGTTTACCTCAGTTTCAGGGTGGCAAGGCCAATCAGCACCAGAATCACGGTGATGATCCAGAAGCGGACGATCACGCGCGGCTCGGGCCAGCCCTTGAGTTCAAAGTGGTGATGGATCGGCGCCATGCGGAACACACGCTTGCCGGTGAGCTTGAAGGACGCCACCTGGATGACCACCGACAGGGTTTCCATCACGAACACGCCGCCCATGATGAACAGGACGACTTCCTGGCGGACGATCACGGCGATGGTGCCCAGCGCCGCGCCCAGCGCCAGGGCGCCGACGTCGCCCATGAATACCTGGGCCGGGTAAGTGTTGAACCACAGGAAGCCCAGGCCCGCGCCGATCAGCGCGCCGCAGAACACGATCAGCTCGCCCGCGCCCGGCACATAGGGGATCAGCAGATACTCGGCGAATTTCACGTTACCCGACAGGTAGCAGAAGATGCCCAGGGCGCCGCCGACCATCACCGTCGGCATGATCGCCAGGCCATCGAGGCCATCGGTCAGGTTGACCGCGTTGCTGGAACCGACGATGACGAAATAGGTGAGCACGATGAACCCGGCCCCCAGCGGGATGGCCAGGTCCTTGAGCATCGGGATGATCAGCGTGGTCTCGACGCTGGTAGGTGCGGTCTTGTACAGGAAGATCGCCGCGGCCAGGCCGAACACCGACTGCCAGAAGTACTTCCAGCGGCTCGGAAGGCCGCGGGAATTCTTTTCGATCACCTTGCGGTAGTCGTCGACCCAGCCGATGGCACCGAACGCCAGGGTCACGATCAGCACCACCCACACGTAGCGGTTGGTCAGGTCGGCCCACAGCAGGGTGCTGATGGCGATGGCGGACAGGATCAGCGCGCCACCCATGGTGGGGGTGCCGGATTTCGACAGGTGCGATTGCGGGCCGTCGTTACGCACGGCCTGACCGATCTGGCGGATCTGCAGGGTACGGATCATCCATGGGCCCAACCACAGGGCCAGGGACAACGCGGTCAGCACACCCAGGATCCCGCGCAGCGTGAGGTACTGAAAGACCGCGAAGCCCTTGTGGAACTGTTGCAGATACTCAGCCAACAGCAGCAGCATTAATGTTTCTCCCCGCTGGCACCGCACAATGCGGCCACGACGTTTTCCATCGCAGCGCTGCGCGAGCCCTTGATCAAGATAGTGGTGTCGCTGGCTGCTTCCGTGCGAACGGCATCGATCAGCTCAGCTTGAGTAGCGAAATGGCGCCCTTTTTCGCCGAACGCCTTGACCGCATGGGCCATGTTGGTGCCCACCGCGTATAGCGCGTCGACCTTGCCACGCGCGTAGTCACCCACCTGACGGTGGCCTTCCTCCGCCCATTGCCCCAGTTCGCCGATATCCCCGAGCACCAGGACGGTGCGTCCGGAAAAGCCGGCGAGTATATCAATGGCGGCGCACATGGAGGTGGGATTTGCGTTGTAGCTGTCGTCGATCACCCGCACGCCGTTGGGCGCGATCTGCGCTACGGTGCGGCCCTTGACCGGTTGCACGGCATTGAGGCCGGCGGCGATGCCACTCAGGCTCAGACCAACGGCATGAGCGGCGGCGGCGGCGGCCAGGGCGTTACTGACGTTGTGCTCGCCCAGCACATTAAGCTGCACATCCACCGATTCACCCGCGCCATGCAGCGTGAACGAGGGGCAGCCACGCGCGTCGCGACCGATGCCCGTGGCATAGAAGTCGGCACGAACATCATTGCGGGCGAAAGCGACGACCTTGTGCGCACCGGCACGGGCCTTCCAAATGGCAAAGGCTTTGTCGTCCAGGTTGAGAATGGCAATGCCGCCGTCACCCAGCCCTTCGAGAATCTCGCCCTTGGCTTCGACAATCTTCTCCGGGCCGCCGAACTCACCGACATGGGCGGTCCCGGCATTATTGATGATGACCACCTGTGGCTTGGTCAGGCCGACGGTGTAGCGGATCTCGCCAATGCGCGACGCGCCCAGCTCGATGATAGCGGCGCTGTGCTCCGGAGCGATTTCCAGCAGCGTCAGTGGCGCACCGAGGTCGTTGTTCAGATTGCCGCGGGTAGCGTGCACAGGGCCACGGGTGCGCAGGATCGCCGCAAGCATTTCCTTCACCGTGGTCTTGCCACTGGAACCGGTGATGGCGACGACCGGTTTGTCGAAGGCAGCGCGGTTCAACGCCCCCAGCTGGCCCAGGGCCAGACGACTGTCGGCGACCACCAGTTGCGGCAGGTCGATATTGGCGATCTCGCGCTCGACCAGTGCGGCGACCGCACCCTTGGCCTTCACATCGGCCAGGTAGTCATGGCCATCGAAACGCGGGCCAGCCAGGGCGACGAACAACTGCCCTGTGCCAACGCTGCGACTGTCGATGCTGACGCCGGTGAAACTGGCATCGGCCCCGACGTGACGGGCACCCAGTGCCGTGGTCAGCTGGCTGAGTGTCATGGGCTTAAGCATGTGGAGCCTCCCAGGCTAAAAGGGCCTTCTCGGCTTCGACCAGATCGGAGAAGTCATGACGTTCGCCATTTATCTCCTGGTAATCCTCATGCCCCTTGCCCGCCAGAACGATCACATCGTCAGCGGCGGCAGTGGCGATCAGGTGGGCGATGGCCTCGCCTCGGCCGGCGACGAACTCGACGTCGGCAGGCTTGGCGAAACCAGGGCGAATGTCTTCGAAGATGCGCAGCGGGTCTTCGGTACGCGGGTTGTCGTCGGTGACCAGCACGCGATCGGCCAGGCGCTCGGCTACCTCAGCCATCAGCGGACGCTTGCCGCTGTCACGGTCGCCACCGCAGCCGAACAGGCACAGCAGCTTGCCGTGGGCGTGTGGACGCAGGGCCTCCAGCACTTTCTCCAGGGCATCCGGGGTATGGGCGTAGTCGACCACCACCAACGGTTTGTCACCACCGCCCAGTCGTTGCATGCGGCCGATCGGCCCTTGCAACTGCGGGGTCACCTTGAGAATCTCGTCCAGTGGATAGTCCAGTGCGAGCAAAGTGGCCACGGCCGCGAGCATGTTGCTCAGGTTGAAACGGCCCAGCAGCCGACTGCGCAAAGCGTGCTCGCCCTGCGGGGTCACGATCACGGCGCGCACGCCATCGTCGTTGAAGATGGCCTGCTTGCAGAACAGCGTCGCTGCCGGGTCCTGCAGGCTGTAGCTGATCAGGCGCGATTGGCCATGGGCCTCGGCCAGGCGACGGCCGAAGTCGTCGTCCAGGTTGACCACACGTGCACGCAGGTTCGGCCAGGCGAACAGCTTAGCTTTGGCGGCCTCGTAGGCCTCCATGCTGCCGTGGTAATCAAGGTGGTCGCGGGACAGGTTGGTCATTACCGCGATGTCGAAGTCCAGCGCAGCGACCCGGCCCTGCTCGAGGGCGTGGGAGGAAACCTCCATGGCCACGGCCTTGGCGCCGCCCTTTTTCAGATCGTTGAGCGTCGCCTGCACGGCGATCGGGTCCGGCGTGGTCAGGCGGCCGCTCTGCAGTTCGCCATAGAAGCCAGTACCCAGTGTGCCGATCAAGCCGCAACGCTGCCCGAGGGCGTCGAGCGCCTGGGCCAGCAGTTGAGTGACGCTGGTCTTGCCGTTCGTTCCAGTGACACCCACCAGCTCAAGCTGACGGCTCGGCTCCCCATAGAAGCGTCCGGCGATCTGCGACAACTGGCCAATCAGACCCTTGACCGGGATCAGAGGCACCTCGGTGATCGGCAACACACTGGCGCCCTGCTCCTCATAGGCCACTGCGGCGGCGCCACGGGCCAGGGCGTCGGCGATATGGGCGCGGCCGTCAACCTTGGCGCCAGGCACAGCCAGGAACAGATCGCCCGGGCGCACGGCGCGGCTGTCCAGGGTCAGCTCGCGGATCAACGGATCGCGGCTGGCATGGGCGAACAGTTTGCTCAATGGCATCGTCATCAACCTCGCCCTCCCTTGGCGGGCACTGCGCTGGCTTGCTGCGTCGAAGACGGCGGCAGGTTGTCCGGCGGTACATTCATCAGGCGCAGGGTGCCCGACATCACTTTGCTGAAAACGGGGGCCGAGACCAGGCCGCCGAAGTAACCGCCCTTGCCGGGCTCGTCGATGACCACGACGATGGCGTAGCGCGGGTCGCTCATCGGGCCGAAGCCGGCGAACAGGGAACGGTAGGCGTTCTCGGTGTAGCCCTTGGAACCGACGGTGGCTTTACGCGCCGTACCGGACTTGCCGGCCACGTGATAGAACGGCACCTGGGCGCGGAACACACCGCGTGGCGCTTCGATCACCTGCTGCAGCATGCCCTGCACGGTTTCGGCGGTTTCTTTCGGGATGGCCTGCACCGCTTCCGGCGCCTTGTCGACCTTGAGAATCGACAACGGCACCATCTTGCCGTCGTTGGCCAGGGCGGCATAGGCATGCACCAGTTGCAACGCGGTCACCGAGACGCCATAGCCGTACGACAGGGTCGCGGTCTCGGCCTTGCGCCATTCGCGGTGGTTGGGCAGGTTGCCGACGCGCTCGCCAGGGAAACCCAACCCGGTGTACTGCCCGAGGCCAACCTGCGACATTACCCGGTAGATGGCCTCGCCACCGATATCGAAGGCGATCTTGCTCATGCCGACGTTACTGGAGTTGATCAGGATGCCGGTCAGGTCGAGGATCGGGCCCTCGCTCTTGGAGACGTCCTTGATGGTGTAGCGGCCGATCTGCAGGCTGCCCGGATACACCTCGACCTTGTCGGTAGGCTTCCAGCGGCCGCTCTGCAGCGCGGCGCTCATGGAAATCGGCTTGACCGTGGAGCCTGGTTCGAAGACGTCGATGATCGCCCGGTTGCGCATCGCCGCCGGGAACATGCTGCGGCGGTTGTTGGGGTTGTAGGTTGGCTGGTTGACCATGGCCAGGACCTCACCGGTCTTGACGTCCATGATCACCAGGCTGCCGGCCTTGGCGTCCTGCTCGGCGATGGCGTTGCGCAGTTCGCGGGTGGCCAGGTACTGCAGGCGCAGGTCGATCGACAACGCCAAGGTCTTGCCGGCCTTGGCGTTCTTGGTTACCTGGATGTCCTTGATCAGCCGGCCGCGCCGGTCCTTGATCACCTGCCGCTTGCCGGGCACGCCGGCCAGCCATTCGTCGTAGGCCAGCTCGACCCCTTCGCGACCGTGGTCGTCCAGGTCGGTGAAGCCGACCATGTGCGCGGTGACATCACCGGCCGGATAGAAGCGACGGAACTCTTCCAATCCATACACGCCGGGCACTTTCAGGTCGAGCACCTGCTGCCCCTGTTCCGGGGTCAGGCCACGGACCAGGTAGATGAATTCCTTGCTGGCCTGCTGGGTCAGGCGCTCGATCAATTGCTGCGGGTTCTGCCCAAGGGCGGCGGCCAGTTGCGGCCAACGGTCCTTGGCCACCTGCATTTCCTTGGGGTTGGCCCAAAGGGTGGTGACCGGCGTGCTCACGGCCAGCGGCTCACCGTTGCGGTCGGTGATCAAGCCACGGTGCGCGGGGATCGGGATGTGCCGCAGGCTGCGGGCATCGCCCTGCCCCTTGAGGAAGTCGCGATCGACCACCTGCAGGTCGATGATGCGCCAGCAGATGGCGCCGACCATCAGCGCCAACAGGCCGACGACCACGCGGAAACGCCAGGGGTAGAGTGCGCCTTCGAGCTTCATCATGGCGCCACCATCCGGACTTCGTCAGCGGCCGGCACGCGCATTTTCAGCTGTTCGCTGGCCAACGTCTCGATCCGGCTATGGGCAGTCCAGGTGCTTTGTTCAAGAATGAGGCGGCCCCATTCGGCCTGCGCCTTGTCACGCTCGCTCAATTCACCGTAGAGGGTGTTGAGCAACTGGCGGTTCCAGTGGGCGCTGTAAGACACGGCAATAGCCGAAACCAGAACGCCGACAAACAGCAGAAGCATCAGGAAGCTTCCGCCTGGCAAAGGTTTGGCGAACAGCCGGCTCACCGCAGCTTCTCCGCCACCCGCATCACGGCGCTGCGCGACCGCGGGTTGGCCTTGAGCTCTGCCTCGGAGGCGAATTGCGCCTTGCCGATGAGCTTGATCTTCGGCTCGAACGCCTTGTGCTGCACCGGCAGGTTGCGCGGCAGGTTGTCCGCCTCGCCCTTGACCAGCTTGCGCATGAACAGCTTGACGATGCGGTCTTCAAGGGAGTGGAAGCTGATCACAGCCAGACGCCCGCCGACCTCCAGCGCATCGAGCGCCGCTTCAAGACCGGTCTCAAGATCGCCCAGCTCGTTGTTGACATGGATGCGAAGGCCCTGGAAAGCGCGGGTCGCTGGGTTCTTGCCCTTTTCCCAGGCCGGGTTGGCGACCTTGAGCACCTCAGCCAGGTCAGCAGTGCGGGTGAACGGTTGTTTTTCACGACGCTCCACCACCGCACGGGCCATACGCCCGGCAAAACGCTCTTCGCCATATTCCTTGAACACCCGGGCAATTTCTTCCACAGGCGCGGTGGCGATGAACTCGGCGGCGCTGATGCCCTGGTTCGGATTCATGCGCATGTCGAGCGGGCCGTCATTGAGGAAGCTGAAGCCACGCTCCGGGTCATCCAACTGTGGCGACGACACCCCGAGGTCGAGCAGGATACCGCTGACCTTGCCGGCCAGATCACGCCCCGCGACCTCAGAACCCAGCTCGGCAAAGCTGCGTTGCACAATGACAAAGCGGCCGTCTTCGGCCGCCAGCGCTTGCCCTGTGGCAATCGCCTGTGGATCCTTGTCGAACCCCAGCAGCCGCCCTTGCGGCCCAAGTTTGCTGAGGATAAGACGGCTGTGGCCGCCACGCCCGAAGGTGCCGTCCAGATAGCAACCGTCGGCGCGCAGGGCCAATGCCTCGACGGCTTCGTCGAGGAGGACGGTGATGTGGTTGAAGCCGCTATCTATGGTCACAGGATCAGGTCACGCAAATCATCGGGCATGGCGCCCGGTTGTTGGATAGCTGCAAGGTCGGCTGCCGAAACCGCGTTCCAGGCATCCTCGTCCCACAGCTGGAATTTGTTCAGCTGCCCCACCAGCATCGCCTTCTTGTCGAGCTTGGCGTACTCGCGCAGGCGGGGCGGTACCAGGAAACGCCCACTGCCGTCGAGCTCCAGGTCAACCGCATTACCGATCAGCAAACGCTGCAGGCGACGGTTTTCCTCACGCAACGACGGCAAGGCGCGCAACTTGGCTTCAATCTGTTCCCACTCGTCGAGGGGATAAACACACAAGCAGGGGTCAACGGCGTCGATGGTCACGATCAACTGACCATTGCAACGCGAATCGAGCTCGTCACGGTACCGGCTCGGCATGGCGAGACGGCCCTTGGCATCGAGGCTGACGGCGTTGGCTCCGCGGAACACGGCTGCGATTCCCCACAATGTTAGCTTTTTTGTGCCAGAAAACCCACTTCATCCCACTTTCTGCCACTTGCGCACACTATAGGAATCCGCCCGCCACACCGTCAAGGCACGTTCATAAGGAAAACCCTTACAGGACGGCGATTTAGCGCAACATTGGAAGGTGAAAGGAGTGTGAAAGAGAAAAACTGACGAGAAAAATCAAACCCACTCAAGCGGATAGAGCGCAGAGTTAAAGTGATTTATTAAGAGTAAGATTTTTTCGGTATTACCAAGACGTTTCTGCTATCGAATCAAGCAGGGAGGGAGGGGTGGAGAGTCGATCTGTAAGCCGGGTTTTGTCGAGGACAGTCATTCCTCTACGACGGCCATCACTGGACGCCTCTAGCAACCTACCCGGTTCCGACGCGGGCCACGCCGTATGGAACCCTATTTGGTCTTGCTCCGAGTGGGGTTTACCTAGCCACGAACTGTTGCCAGTCGTGCGGTGCGCTCTTACCGCACCTTTTCACCCTTACCGGCGCCGAAGCGCTTAGGCGGTTGTTTTCTGTGGCACTTTCCGTAGGCTCGCGCCTCCCAGGCGTTACCTGGCACTCTGCCCTATGGAGCCCGGACTTTCCTCCCCCGCCTCTTGTGGAACAAAAGACGGCAGCGACTGTCCGATCGACTCTCCGCCGACAAGATTACCGGCAGGCGCGCTCAAGAACAAGCGATGTAACAAACAATATCAATAGGCCATCACTGAGATTTCTGCCTCTCGAGCGCCAGTTGATAGAGCAGGTTCTTGCGCACACCCGTAATTTCTGCCGCCAGGGCTGCCGCCCGCTTCAGCGGCAATTCCGCCAGCAACAGGTCCAGCACACGCTGTGCCTCAGTGCTGACCGCCTGGTCGTCCTCGGGCGCGCTCCAACCGGCCACCAGCACCACGCACTCACCACGCTGCTGGTTACTGTCGCCCTGCACGAACGCGCGCAGCTCGGCCAGCGGCAAGCCCTTCAGCGTCTCGAAAGTCTTGGTGATCTCGCGCGCCAATACCGCCGAACGCTCACCACCGAACACCGCCTCCATATCCTCCAGGCATTCGAGGATACGATGGGGCGCCTCATAGAAGATCAGGGTCCGGGGCTCTTCCTTCACTTGCTCCAGGCGTGCCCGACGCCCTGCTGTCTTGGCCGGCAGGAAGCCCTCGAAGATGAACCGATCCGACGGCAGCCCCGCCGCCGACAGCGCCGCGATCAGCGCACACGCGCCCGGCACCGGCACCACCCGCACCCCCGCCGCCCGCGCCTGGCGCACCAGGTGAAAGCCCGGATCGGAAATCAGCGGCGTGCCGGCATCGGACACCAGCGCCACATCGTCACCGGCCAGCAACCGGGTGATGAAGCGACCGCCTTCGTCGCGCTCGTTGTGCTCATGGCAGGCCGCCAAGGGTGTGTCGATACCGAAATGCTGGAGCAGACGCACCGAGTGACGCGTGTCCTCTGCGGCGATCAGACTGACATCGGCCAGCACCTTCAGCGCCCTGGCGCTCATGTCGTCGAGGTTGCCGATGGGCGTGGCAACCACATACAGCGTTCCCATGGTGGATTTCGAAGCCCCTGCAACATCAGTCACTGCGCACACCTGCATTTCGGATCAAAGGCGCCATTGTAGCCCGAGCGCCGGTAACAGGGCGCAACGAACTTCACCTCCCACCCGGCTTCCGCCACCTATAGTGAAGGTTCCGCATCGGCAAGATCGCGCCCAGACCGCCGCTTGGGTACAATTGTCGGCCAACTTGATCGAGTAACAGGACCTTTACATGATCGCTTGCCTGCGGCTGTTCACAGCCCTCTGCCTCGCCGCCCTGCTGGCAGCCTGCGCCAGCTCGCCCTCATCCAGCCTGGGCGAACTGCCACGCACCCCGGACGCCAGCATCGAGCAACTGCTCGACAAGGCAGCCACCAGCAAGTCAGCCGAAGACGCCGCACTGCTGCGCCTGAGCGCCGCCGACCTGGCCTACAAGCAAAAGGACTTCCCCCGCGCCGCCCGCATTCTCGAGCAGGTGCCGCTGGACTCGCTCAAGCCCGCGCAGCAAGTGTTCGCCTCCACGCTGGCCGCCGAACTGGCCATGAGCCGCAACCAGCCCAAGGCCGCCCTCGCCGCCCTCGCCCACCCGAGCCTGCAACGCGCCGGCGAACTGCCGGAGGAACAGCAGGCACGCACCTACAGCGTGCATGCCGCCGCACTGGAAGCCGACGGCCAGGCCCTGGCAGCCGCCCAGCAGCGCGTACTGCTCACCCCGTTGCTCAGCGGCCAGGCAGCCGCGACCAACAATGACACCATCTGGGCCCTGGTCGCCTCGCTGCCCGCCGAACAACTGCAGCAGCCCTCCAGCGACGCGACACTCGCCGGCTGGACCAGCCTGGCACTCGCAGTCAAGAGCGCTGGCACCCTGGAGCAGCAGCAAGCGGCCATCGACGCCTGGCGCAAGCAACACCCCGACCACCCAGCTTCGAAACAACTGCCGGTGGCCCTGACCAAGCTCAAGGAACTGGCCAGCCAGCCACTGACCAAGATCGCCCTGCTGCTGCCTCAGGAAGGCCAGCTGGCAGGCGTTGCCCGCGCTCTGCGCGACGGTTTCATGGCCGCCCACTTCCAGGCCCAGCAAGGTGGCCAGCCAGCACCTGCCGTCCAGGTGTTCGACAGCTCGCGCATCACCTCGCTCGATGACTTCTACCGCCAGGCCCAGGCCGCAGGCGTGCAACTGGTCGTCGGCCCGCTGGAAAAACCCCTGGTGAAGAAGCTCGCCGCCTATCCACAACTGCCCATCACCACCCTGGCGCTGAACTACGCCGACGCCGGCCAGAAAGCACCGCCACAATTGTTCCAGTTCGGTCTCGCCGCCGAGGACGAAGCCCGCGAAGTTGCCCGCCGCGCCCGTGCCGACGGCATGGCCCGCGCCGTTGCGCTGGTCCCGAGCGGTGAATGGGGTGATCGCGTGCTCGCCGCCTTCCGCAAGGATTGGGAAGCCAATGGCGGCACCCTGCTCGCCGCCGAACGCATCGCCCAGCCAGTCGCCCTGGCCCAGCAGATCGCCGAGCTGTTCCAGCTGCGCCAGAGCGAAGGCCGCGCCAAGAGCCTGCAAAGCACCGTAGGCGGCAACATTGCCGCACAACCGTCGCGCCGGCAGGACATCGACTTCATCTTCCTGGCCGCCACCCCGCAGCAAGCCCAGCAGATCAAGCCGACGCTCAATTTCCAGTACGCCGGCGATGTACCGGTCTACGCCACCTCGAACCTCTACAGCGCCAGCGGTGACGTCAACCAGTACAACGACATGAACGGCATCCGCTTCTGCGAAACCCCGTGGCTGCTCGACAGCACCAACAGCCTGCGCCAGCAGGTGGTGCAGCAGTGGCCCCAGGCCGCGGGCAGCCTCGGCCGCCTGTACGCCATGGGCGTCGATGCCTACAGCCTGGCCCCTCGCCTGGACCAGCTCAAGGCACTGCCAGGCAACCGCATCGAAGGCCAATCCGGCAGCCTGAGCATGAACGTCAATCAGCGTGTCGAGCGCCAATTACCCTGGGCCGAGTTTTCCGGCGGCCAGGTCAAGCGCCTGCCGGATACGCCTCGCTGATGCACGATGCATCGCCTGCCTGCGCCGGCCAGGCCGCCGAAGACCACGCCCTCGAGCTTCTCCGAGGGCAGGGTCTGCAGCTGCTCGCCCGCAACTGGCGATGCAAGGGTGGCGAGCTCGATCTGGTCATGCTCGATGCCGATACAGTAGTATTCGTCGAAGTCCGCTATCGGTTGCACGCGGGCTTTGGTGGCGCGCTCGGCAGTATCGATGGGCGCAAGCAGAAGCGACTGACGCTTGCCGCCAACCTTTTCCTGCAGAGCGAACCCCGCTGGGCCAAACAACCCTGCCGCTTCGATGTTGTCGCCCTGCAGGGCCAGGGGCACGCGGGGCAACCGCTTCAATGGCTGAAAAACGCCTTCGAATGCTGAACCCTATCCGAATTCCAAGCTCTATGTTTCGCGGGCTGGTCCCTGTCGCGCGTCGCGCCAGCCACCGCCCTACTTAAGGTCACCCAGATGGACATGCAATCCCGAATTCGCCGGCTATTCCAGGCCAGCATCGACACCAAGCAACAGGCAATGGACATCCTGGCACCCCACATCGAGCAGGCCAGCCTGGTCATGGTCAACGCCCTGCTCAGCGACGGCAAGATGCTCGCCTGCGGCAATGGCGGCTCGGCCGGCGACGCCCAGCACTTTTCCTCGGAGCTGCTCAACCGCTTCGAGCGCGAGCGCCCGAGCCTGCCAGCCATCGCCCTGACCACCGACAGCTCCACACTCACCTCGATCGCCAACGACTACAGCTACAACGAAGTCTTTTCGAAGCAGATTCGCGCCCTGGGCCAACCCGGCGACGTCCTGCTGGCGATCTCCACCAGCGGTAATTCGGCCAACGTGATCCAGGCGATCCAGGCCGCCCATGACCGCGAAATGATTGTCGTCGCCCTGACCGGCCGCGACGGCGGCGGCATGGCGTCGTTGCTGCTGCCCGAGGACGTGGAGATCCGCGTCCCCTCGACGGTCACCGCACGCATCCAGGAAGTCCACCTGCTGGCGATCCATTGCTTGTGCGACCTGATCGACAGCCAACTGTTCGGGAGTGAAGAATGATCCCCAAGCGTCTCGGCCTGATGGCCCTCACCCTGTGCCTGAGCCTCTCCGGCTGCAGCTCGGTATTGACCTCGACCCGCAACTCGCCCATCGAGGATGACCGTGGTACCCGCACCATCGGTAGCAAGATCGACGATTCGCTGATCGAAACCAAGGTCTCGGTCAACATCGCCAAGGCCAACCCTGAGCTGGACAAGGGCTCGCATGTTGTCGTCAGCAGCTACAACGGTGTTGTACTGCTCGCCGGCCAGACCCCACGCGCCGACCTCAAGTCCCTGGCCGAGCAGACCGCCAGCCAGGTCCAGCGGGTCAAGAAGGTGCACAACGAACTGCAGGTCATCCAACCCTCGTCCATCCTCGCGCGCAACAACGACGCCTGGCTGACCACCAAGATCAAGACCCAGATGCTGGCCGACGAGAGTGTCCCCAGCTCACGCATCAAGGTGATCACCGAAAACGGCATCGTCTACCTGCTCGGCCTGGTCAGGCAGCAAGAGGCCAACGCCGCCACCAATGTGGTACAGGGCGTCTCGGGCGTGCAGAAGATCGTCAAGCTGTTCGAATACATCGACTGACCCCTTCTCCGGCGAGGCGGCTCCTGCAGACCTGCGCAGGAGCCGCCTTGCCGGCGAACAACCCTTGAGAACCAGGAAACACTCATGAAGAAGCTTCTGCTGCCCGCCCTGCTCATCGGCGCTTTCGCCACCCTGGCCGGCTGCTCCACCCCGAGCGTGATCACCCTCAACGATGGCCGCGAACTGCAGACCACCGACACGCCGGAATTCGACCGCGCCTCGGGCTTCTACGAGTTCAAGCAGCTGGACGGCAAGCCGACCCGCATCAACAAGGACCAGGTACAGAGCATCAAGGACCTGTGATCCGACAGCTGTAACAAAAAAGGCGATCCATCCGGATCGCCTTTTTTGTTACTTGACCACCTTGAGGCTGGGTCGACCGCTCGGACGTGGCGGTTGGCCACCACCCTCCGGCGGACCATCGTCATTTGGTTCGACACCCTCATCAGCCGTCAAATCATCTTCATCATCGAGCGGCGGCTCGAGCTCGAAGACCATGCCCTGGCCATTCTCCCGGGCATAGATACCCAGGATGGCGCCGACCGGCACGTACAGCGTGTGAGCCACGCCACCGAAGCGCCCCTCGAAGCTCACCGCTTCATTGTCCATGTGCAGGCTGCGCACGGCGCTGGGGGAGATGTTCAGCACGATCTGGCCATCACTGGCGAAACCTTGGGGCACCTGGACGGCCGGATACTCGGCATTGACCAGCATGTGAGGGGTGCAATCGTTGTCGACGATCCACTCGTACAGCGCTCGAACCAGATAAGGGCGACTGGAGTTCATCAACGGCTCCTTTTTTAAACCTTGCGCATTTCACGTTCGGTAGCGGACAGGCTCGCCTGGAAAGGCTCCCTGGCGAACTGTCGCTCCATGTAATCCAGCAGCGGCTTGGCCTGCCGCGGCAATTCGATACCCATCACCGGCAAACGCCAGAGGATGGGCAGTAGACAGCAATCGACCAGGCTTTGCTCCTCGCTCATGAAGCAGGCCATCTCGCCAAACAGCGGCGCCACACCCGTAAGGCTCTCACGCAGCTCCTTGCGCGCCTGGGCGCGCACCGCGTCGCTGTTGCGCGCATCGAGCACCGTGTCGACCAATGCGCACCAGTCGCGCTGGATGCGATGCATCAGCAGGCGGCTGTTGCCACGGGCCACCGGATAGACCGGCATCAGCGCTGGGTGCGGGTAGCGCTCCTCGAGATACTCCATCACCACCGATGACTCGTACAACGCCAGGTCTCGATCGACCAGGGTCGGCAGGCTGCCGTAGGGGTTCACTTCAACCAGCTTGGGCGGTAGACGCTTGGGGTCGACATCGATGATCTGCACCGTGACGCCTTTCTCCGCGAGCACGAGGCGTACCCGATGAGAATAATGATCAGCGGGGTCGGAATAGCAGGCTAACCTGTTGGTTGCGCCCATGTAGCGCCTCCTCGCACGGGATGCTTGTAAAACTCTAAATGAAAACGCGCCCGGGGCACCCCGGCATATCTGCCAAGGCGCCCCGGGCGCGTTCAACTACCAGAAACTACTGCGTGATCAGTGCACGTCCTTCCAGTATTCGCGCTTGAGCAAGTAGGCGAACACGAAGAAGAAAGCCAGGTACAGCAGGACATAGGTGCCTATGCGCTGGCTTTCCAGTTTGACCGGGTTGGCCGAATAGGCCAGGAAGGTCACCAGGTTCTTGACCTTCTCGTCGAACTGCTCGGTGGTCAGGGTACCGGATTTCTCTTCTACGGTCAGCTGGTCGCACGCTTCATGGGTCAACGGGCTACCGGTCAGCGGGTCGAATTGCTTCTTGCCGTCGATCACGGTCTGCACCTGCTTGCAACCGATCACCTGGTTGCCTTGCAGCCCGACCAACACGTTGGGCATGCCTACATTAGGGAATACCTTGTTGTTCACCCGGTAGGGGCGCGCCGGATCTTCGTAGAAGCTGCGCAGGTAGGTGTACAGCCAGTCGTTGCCGCGCACCCGGGCGACCAGGGTGAGGTCGGGTGGCGCCGCGCCGAACCAGGTCTTGGCATCGTTCGGCTGCATGCCGATCTTCATGTGGTCGCCAATCTTGGCACCCGTGAACACCAGGTTCTCGAGCATCAGCTCGTGGGGTATCCCCAGATCGTCGGCTACCCGCTCGTAGCGCTGGAACTTGGCGCTGTGGCAACCCATGCAATAGTTGGCGAAGGTACGCGCGCCGTCCTGCAGGGCGGCCTTGTCGGTCAGGTCGACATCGACCTTGTCCAGCTCCAGGCTGTGTTCGGCAGCGAAGGACAGGCCAGGCATCAGTGCCAGCAAAAATACTGCAATCAACTTTTTCATCAGCCAGTCACCCTTTCCGGAACCGGTTTGGTCTTCTCAAGCCTTGTGTAGAACGGCATCAGCAGGAAGTAGGCGAAGTACAGCACCGTACACACCTGCGACAGCAAGGTCCGGCCCGGCGTTGGCGCCAGCACGCCCAGCACACCGAGGATGACGAAGGCCACGCAGAACACCAGCAGGAAGATCTTGCTCAGCCAGCCCTTGTAGCGCATGGAGCGCACGGGGCTGCGGTCGAGCCAGGGCAGCACGAACAGCACGGCAATGGCAGCGCCCATGGCGATCACGCCGAGCAGCTTGTCAGGGACCGCGCGCAGGATCGCGTAGAACGGCGTGAAGTACCAGACCGGTGCGATGTGCTCAGGCGTCTTGAAGGCGTTGGCCTGCTCGAAGTTCGGTTTTTCCAGGAAGTAGCCACCCATTTCCGGGAAGAAGAACACCACGGCGCAGAACACGAAGAGGAACACCACCACACCGACGATATCCTTGACGGTGTAGTACGGGTGGAACGGAATGCCGTCCAGCGGAATGCCGTTCTCGTCCTTTTTCTTCTTGATATCCACACCATCCGGGTTGTTCGAACCCACTTCGTGCAGCGCCAGGATGTGCAGCACCACCAGGCCGAGAATGACGATCGGCAGGGCCACCACATGCAGGGCGAAGAAGCGGTTCAGGGTGATACCGGAGATCAGGTAGTCACCACGGATCCACTGAGTTAGGTCGCCGCCGATCACCGGGATCGCACCGAACAGCGAGATGATCACCTGGGCACCCCAGTAGGACATCTGGCCCCACGGCAGCAGGTAGCCCATGAAGGCCTCGGCCATCAGCGCCAGGTAGATGAGCATGCCGAACAGCCAGACCAGCTCGCGAGGCTTCTGGTAGGAGCCGTAGAGCAGGCCGCGGAACATGTGCAGGTAGACCACGATGAAGAATGCCGAGGCGCCGGTGGAGTGCAGGTAGCGCAGGATCCAGCCGTACTCGACGTCGCGCATGATGTACTCGACCGAAGCAAAGGCCTCTTCCGCCGAGGGGGTGAAGCTCATGGTCAGCCACACGCCGGTGACGATCTGGTTGACCAGTACCAGCAGTGCCAGGGAGCCGAAGAAATACAGGAAATTGAAGTTCTTGGGCGCGTAATACTTGCTCAGATGGTCTTCCCACATTTTCGTCGCGGGGAAGCGCGCATCGATCCACTCCATGAACTTGCTCATCATGCTTTCTCCTGATCGATGCCGATGACGATGAGATCGTCCGACTCGTACGAGTGCGGTGGCACTGGCAGGTTCAGCGGCGCCGGCTGGGACTTGTAGACACGGCCTGCCAGGTCGTAGTGCGAACCGTGGCACGGGCAGAAGTAGCCACCGACCCATTTCGGGCCGAGGTCGGCCGGGGCGACTTCAGGACGGAACGTCGGCGAGCAACCCAGATGAGTGCAAAGGCCGACCAGGACGAGGATCTCGGGCTTGATCGAACGATTCTGCGGGTCGACGTAGGTGGGCTGCACCGACGCCTTGGATTCGGGGTCGGAGAGTTCACCAGCGATCTTTTTCAGATTACCGAGGATCTCCTCCGTTCGCCGCACGATGAATACAGGTTGCCCACGCCACTCAGCCACCATCTGCTGCCCGGGCTCGACCTTGGCAATATTGACCTTCACCGGTGCACCCGCGGCTTTCGCCTTGGCACTGGGAAACCATGACCCTACGAACGGTACCGCAGCCCCCACTGCCCCCGCTGCCCCGACCACGGATGTCGCGGCTACGAGGAAGCGGCGCCGGCCTGCGTTGACGCCGTCATTGCTCATTCAGTCCTCTCCCATCAGCTTGCTTGGCCTGCTCTAACAGGCATCTACTTAGGTATGTCTGTGGCACTAAAAATTGGCCGCAATGGTAAGGAACAAATCCACACACTGACAAGGTGATTACCCGCTAGTTGGGGTGCAACCCTCGCTTTGCTTGATCTGTGTCTATGCGGCAAACAACCACGGACTAGCTGACAGGTTAGTTCAAGACATAAAAAAAGCCCGGTTCCAAGGAACCGGGCTTTTTTCGACTGCCGAAGCGGTATTAACGCTTGGAGTACTGAGGACGCTTACGCGCTTTACGCAGACCCACTTTCTTACGCTCGACTTCACGGGCGTCGCGGGTGACGTAGCCAGCACGACGCAGGGCGCCACGCAGGGTTTCGTCGTATTCCATCAGGGCGCGGGTGATGCCGTGGCGGATTGCACCGGCCTGACCGCTGACACCACCACCAGAAACGGTGACGTAGATGTCGAATTTCTCAACGGTTTCGGTCAGTTCCAGCGGCTGGCGAACAACCATGCGAGCGGTTTCGCGGCCGAAGAACACGTCCAGAGAACGGTTGTTGATGGAGATGTTGCCAGTACCCGGACGCAGGAAAACGCGTGCGGTTGCGGTCTTGCGACGGCCAGTGCCGTAGTTTTGAGTCGCCGACATAATGAACTATCCCGTTAGATCTTCAGTTCTTGAGGCTGCTGAGCAGTGTGTGGGTGAGCAGCACCCGCGTACACTTTCAGCTTACGGTACATGTCGCGACCCAGCGGGTTCTTCGGCAGCATGCCTTTGACCGCGGTTTCGATAACACGCTCAGGGGCCTTGGCGATCAACTTCTCGAAGTTGATTTCCTTGATACCGCCCGGGAAGCCGGAGTGGGAGTAGTACATCTTGTCGGAAGACTTGGCACCAGTCACACGAACCTGCTCGGCGTTGATGACGACGATGTAGTCGCCGGTGTCAACGTGAGGGGTGTATTCTGGCTTGTGCTTGCCACGCAGGCGGCTAGCGATTTCGGTAGCCAGACGACCCAGGGTCTGACCAGCGGCGTCGACTACGAACCACTCGCGCTTTACTGTTTCCGGTTTAGCAGTAAAAGTTTTCATTCTCTAAAGCCTCAGAGGCCGCCCAGCGAAAAATAGACGGCGAATCTTACTGGATAGTGCACAACTTGCCAAGGGCAAGCGCGCAGCCGAACGCTGACGCTTTTGGGGGCTCGGGTCGGGCACGCCAATGTTCGACGGGGTTCATCCTGCGTGGTGGTGCATCACTTCCGCCACACGGAGAGGGGCAGAATTATCCAGATTGCGCAAAAAATTTCAACCTGCTTTTATGGCTATCTTTGCCCAGGAGCCGCTCCCCGATGGAATACCGCAAGCTCGGTCGTACCGACCTCAACGTCAGCGCCCTGTGCCTGGGCACCATGACCTGGGGCGAGCAGAACACCCAGGAGCAGGCCTTCGCCCAGATCGCACTGGCCAAGCAAGCCGGCATCAACTTCATCGACACCGCCGAGATGTACCCGGTGCCACCGCGCCCGGAAACCTATGCCGCCACCGAACGCATCATCGGCAACTGGTTCGCGAAATATGGCGACCGTGACGACTGGCTGCTGGCCAGCAAGGTCGCCGGCCCCGGCAACGGCATCAGCCACATCCGCGACGGCCAGCTCAAGCACAACCGCCAGCACATCGTCGCCGCGCTGGACGCGAGCCTGGAACGCCTGCAGACCGACCGCATCGACCTGTATCAGTTGCACTGGCCCGAGCGCAGTACCAACTTCTTCGGCAAGCTGGGCTACCAGCACCTGCCCCAGGACATCTTCACGCCACTGGAAGAAACCCTGGAAGTGCTCGACGAGCAGGTGCGCGCCGGCAAGATCCGCCATGTCGGCCTGTCCAACGAAACCCCGTGGGGCACGATGAAATTCCTGCACCTGGCCGAAAGCCGCGGCTGGCCGCGCGCGGTGTCGATACAAAACCCCTACAACCTGCTCAACCGCAGCTTCGAGGTGGGCCTGGCGGAAGTGGCGATCCGCGAGCAGTGCGGGTTGCTGGCTTACTCGCCGCTGGCCTTTGGCATGCTGTCGGGCAAGTACGAAAATGGCGCCCGCCCGGCCGATGGTCGCCTGACCCTGTTCAGCCGCTTCGCCCGCTACTCCAACCCACAGACGGTGGCGGCCTGCAGCCGTTATGTGCAACTGGCCCGTGAACATGGCCTGGACCCGGCGCAGATGGCCCTGGCGTTCGTGACGCGCCAGCCGTTCGTGACCAGCAACATCATCGGTGCGACGACGGAAGAGCAATTGCAGAGCAATATCGACAGCCTGGCGCTGAACCTGGGCGACGAATTGCTGGCGGCGATCGAGGCAATTCACCAGGAGCAGCCCAACCCGGCGCCTTGAACCAAATCGCGGCTGAAGCCGCGCCTACAGGGTTCAGCGCCCATCCTGCAGGAGCGGCTTCAGCCGCGAAGAAGGCACTGCCGTGCATCGGGGTAGACACAATCGCCAAAAAATAAGACGATCCAGCCGGTGATTGACCACTCTACCCTATAAGAACAATGACAATGATGTTTACCCAACCCTCCGCGTCGCTGCGGCGCGTCAGCATCCTGGCCATTGATAAAGTGTTCGCTTCGACACTGATGCAGGCCAAGGATTTCTTCCACCTCGCCAGCCTGCGCTACAGCAAGCAGCTGGGCCTGGGCCTGCAGCCGATGTTCGAAATCGGCCTGGTAAGCCCCGACGGCCTGCCCGTGGACAGCTTCAGCAATGTGCAGTTGCCGGTCGACAGCGGCCTGAACGACGCCGATGTGATCATCCTCCCGGCCTTCTGGGACGACTTCGACAACCTGCTGCAACGCTACCCCCAGGTACTGCCCTGGTTGCGCGCCCAGCACGCCCGTGGCGCGGTGCTGTGCGCCGAGGCCAGCGGGGTGTTCTGGCTGGCCGAATCAGGCCTGCTCGACGGCAAGGAGGCGACCACCTACTGGCGCTTCTTCAGCAACTTCGCCGAGCGCTACCCGAAGATCCGCCTGAACCAGGACAAGCACCTCACCGACGCCGACAACCTCTACTGCGCCGGCGGCACCACCTCAGCCTGCGACCTGTACATCTACCTGATCGAGCGCTTCTGCGGCGCCAACGTGGCCCGCGCCGTGGCCCGCGACATCCTCTACGAGGTACAGCGCAGCTACACGCCGGGGCGCATGGGCTTTGGTGGGCAGAAGCTGCACCAGGACCTCATCATCCTGCAGATCCAGCACTGGCTCGAAGAGCACTTCGCCGACAAGTTCCGTTTCGAGGACGTGGCCCGCAACCACGGCATGAGCATCCGCAACTTCATGCGCCGTTTCCAGGGCGCCACCGGCGACAAGCCCCTGCACTATCTGCAGCGCCTGCGTATCGAGACGGCCAAGGGCCTGCTGTCGAGCACGCGCAAGAGCATCAAGACCATCAGCTATGAAGTGGGCTATGACGACGCGAGTTTCTTCGCCCGGTTGTTCCGCCAGCATACCGAGCTGTCGCCGAACCAGTATCGGCAGCAGTTCATGCAGGAAGCCTGAGATGCGTCACCGCACAAACCAGTAGGAGCCAGCCTTGCTGGCGAACCAGGCGCCGCGGTGCATGGCACCGGCTGCGCCGGTGTTCGCCGGCAAAGCCGGCTCCTACGACGATCGCGTCAACGTTCGAATGTTTACGGCTTGTGCGCCCGCGACAGGAACTCGTGGGACTGCATCTCCAGCAGGCGGCTGAGCGTGCGCTGGAACTCGAAGCTCAGGCGCCCACCGGTGTACAGGTCCTTCAGTTCCACTTCCGCCGAGATGATCAGCTTCACGTTACGGTCGTAGAACTCGTCGACCATGTTGATGAAGCGACGGGCGATGTCGTCGGTGGTCACGCCCATCTGCTCGACGTTGCTCAGCAGCACGGCGTGGAAGATCTTGCCCAGTTCGATGTAGTCGTTCTGGCTGCGCGGGCCGTCGCACAGGGCGCGGAAGTCGAACCAGGCCACGTCGTCGCAGGTGCGCAGGGCGTGGATTTCACGGTTTTCGATCATCAGCACGTCGTTCTCGACGGCCTGGGTGCACTCGGGAGTCAGCGCCTTGAAGCTGGCGCGCAGGCTTTCGTGAGCGGCGGCGTCGAGCGGGAAGTGGAACAGTTCGGCCTGTTCCAGGTGGCGCAGGCGGTAGTCGACACCGCTGTCGACGTTCACCACGTCGGTGTACTGCTTGATCATGGCAATGGCCGGCAGGAAGCGCGCACGTTGCAAGCCGTCCTTGTACAGGCCGTCCGGCACGATGTTGGAGGTGGCCACCAGCGACACGCCGTTCTTGAACAGCTCTTCCATCAGGGTACCGAGGATCATCGCATCGGTGATGTCGGACACGAAGAACTCGTCGAAGCAGATCACCTTGGCTTCTTCGCTGAAACGCTTGGCGATGATGGTCAGCGGGTTCTTCTCGCCCTTGAGGGTCTTCATCTCTTCGTGCACACGCTTCATGAAGCGGTGGAAGTGCGTGCGCATCTTCTGCTTGAACGGCAGCGCTTCATAGAAGGTGTCGACCAGGTAGGTCTTGCCTCGCCCTACCCCACCCCAGAAGTACAGGCCCTTGACCGGTGTCTGCTCCTTCTTGCCGAACAGCTTGCCGAACACGCCCGGCTTGTTGTTCTGCGCGTGCACCAGGTCGTCGTACAGGCGCTGCAGGTGACGCACCGCAGTTTCCTGCGCCGCGTCATGGAAGAAGTCGGGACGTTTCAGATCTGCTTGATAGCGTTCTAGGGGAGTCATGATTTCGTTAGCGAGGCAACAAAAAACGGGCCGTCACTGTAGCGACCGGCCCGCTTAATGGCAATGCGACTTGCGTCAATATGCCTCAATGAAGACAGCGAGGCGCCGTGTGGCACTGGCTTCGCCAGTGATCGCGGGTAAACCCGCTCCTACAGAGGCACCACCCATGTAGGAGCCGGCTTTGCCGGCGAACACCGGCAAAGCCGGTGCCATGCACCACCCTCAATCCTGCTGTGGTGCCAGGGCCTCACGCAGGGTGGCAATAGCCCCATCACGGGCTTCGGCATTGTCGAACTGCGGCCCCTCGGCAACCTGCTCGCCTTCCAGCCAAAGGCTGAAGCCCAGGCCTTCGACGCGTACATCGGCCTCGCCCCCCTGTTGCAGTTGCTTGCTCACGGCACCGGCGCTCTTGCCATCGGCGAAGCTGCGCGACAGCAGCAGTTGCTCGCCGTCGGCGGCCAGCAGGCGGAAGCGGAAGCTGCCGTCCTCGTCGCGGAAGCTGACGAAGCGGGCACTCTTGGCGGCCTTCTTCTTCACTTCGGTGGTGGCTTGCACGGTGGTACGGAACGAACGCAGGCCAACCGCCTCACGCAGCTGCTCGAGGAACGGCGTGGCGGTCTTGCGGGCCTTGGCGGCGCCGGCCAGGAGGATGTCCTCCAGATCCGACGGGCGCGAAATCAGCTGGTGGTAGTGCTCGCGCTTCTCGGCCAACTGGCCGTCGAGCAGTTGGAACAGGCGCTGCTTGGCCTCGCCCCAACCCAGGCCCTGCAGCAGCTCTTCACGGAACTCGGCGCACTGCGCGGTAGTCGAGAAAGCCTGGAACAGGGTGAACAGGTGTGCGTTGTCCGGGTCCTTCGCCTCGCCCGGCGCCTTGGAGTCGGTGACGATGCGCGAGATGGCATCCTTCATGTCCTTGGCGCTGGTGAACAGCGGGATGGTGTTGTCGTAGCTCTTGGACATCTTGCGCCCGTCCAGCCCCGGCAGGGTGGCCACGCTTTCTTCGATCACCGCTTCCGGCAGGGCGAAGAAGTCCTTGCCCTGGCCGAACAGGTGGTTGAAGCGCTGGCCGATGTCGCGGGCCATTTCCACGTGCTGGATCTGGTCACGGCCGACCGGCACCTTGTTGGCGTTGAACATCAGGATGTCGGCGGCCATCAGCACCGGGTAGCTGAACAGGCCCATGGTCACGCCGGCGTCCGGGTCTTCACCGGCCTCGACGTTCTTGTCCACCGAGGCCTTGTAGGCGTGGGCGCGGTTGAGCAGGCCCTTGGCGGCGACACAGGTCAGCAACCAGGTCAGCTCGGGAATCTCGGGGATGTCCGACTGGCGGTAGAAGGTGACCTTGTCCGGGTCCAGGCCGCCGGCCAGCCAGGTGGCGGCGATCTCCAGGCGCGAGCGCTGGATGCGCAGCGGGTCGTCGCACTTGATCAGGGCGTGGTAGTCGGCGAGGAAGTAGAACGAGTCGGCACCAGGCTGCTGGCTGGCGAGAATGGCCGGGCGGATGGCGCCGGCATAGTTGCCCAGGTGCGGGGTGCCGGTGGTGGTGATACCGGTGAGGATGCGCGTGGTCATGGGTGTTCGCTTATTCAGGCTTGGCTCAGTTCGAAAGGCGCGGCAGCAGCAGATCCTTCAGATCGGTCAGCTTGCCATGGAAGAAGTGTCCGCATTCTGCCACTTTCAGCAGCTCATGGGGGCGCGACAGGGCGTAGGACCAGTCGTACACCAGCTGCGGATCGACGACTTCGTCGGTATCCGGTTGCACGATGGTCAGGGGAACACGCTCGGGCAGCGGGAACTGCTCCGTCAGGCGCATCACCGCCGGGGCGATCATGAACAGGTGCTGCAGCGCAACGCCCTCAGCCTCCAGGCGACCGGCCAGGCTGGTGGCGACGAAGCCTCCGAAGGAGAAGCCCATCAGCACCAGCGGCAGTTCGGGATGCTGTTCACGCAGCCAGGCGGCAACCGCCTCGGCGTCAGCTACCTCGCCCGCGCCCATGTCGTGGCTGCCGGCGCTCTGGCCGACACCGCGGTAATTGAAACGCAAGGTCACATAACCCGCATCGCGGGCCGTGCGCTGCAGGGTCGAGACCACCTTGTTGAGCATGGTGCCGCCCTGGACCGGGTTGGGGTGGCAGATCAGCACAGCGCCACGGGCATCGGCCACGTCCAGGTACAAGGCTTCCAGCGGGCCGCAGGGGCCATCGATGAACAAGGGTGTTTCGCGGATAAGCAAGGCACTACTCCGTGACCTCGAGGAGGGTCGACTCGTCTAGCTGAGGAATTCTGTTCTGATTTGCGATCGCTCGCGGTATACAGCGCAGGTCTGAGCCGTTAACGTAAAGCAAAGCCGTTTATAGAGGAAGGACTCGTGGAACACTCGCTCCTTGTTTGGTTGCTGCCGACCCTGGCCCTGGCTGTCGGCGTCGTCGTCGGTTTCGCGCTGGCCCGCCTGCTGCCCAATGCGGCACCGAGCAACACCCAACGCCAGCTGGACGATATCCAGCAGCGCTTCGACAATTACCAGAACGAGGTGGTCACCCACTTCAACAGCACCGCATCGCTGGTACAGCGACTCACGCAGAGCTACCAGGATGTGCAGGATCACCTGGCTGACGGTGCCAACCGCCTGGCACTCGACGAACTGACCCGCCAGCGCCTGCTGGCTGCGCTGCATTCGGAAGCGGCGCAAGCGCCGCGTGATCGCCTGACGCCGCCGAAGGATACCGCCGAAGTGCCGCGTGACTATGCACCGAAGGCACCGAACTCGCCGGGCATGCTCGATGAGAGCTACGGCCTCAAGCGCTGATTCGACGACATGAACAAGGCCTCGCAAGAGGCCTTTTTTGTGTCTCGCGGTTTGGACTGTAGGAGCCAGCCTTGCTGGCGAAGCATGCAACGCGATACTGACAGGCAAGGCTGCGCCTTGCGTTCGCCGGCAAGCCGGCTCCTACAGGTATTGCATGATCCGCGATATCAGGATGCCGTATCTACATACCGCCTGTAGGAGCCAGCCTTGCTGGCGAAGCATGCAACGCGGTGCTGACAGGCAAGGCTGCGCCTTGCGTTCGCCGGCAAGCCGGCTCCTACAGGTATCGCGTCATCATCGATACCAGGGTGGCGCGTCATCTCTGATCGAATAGCGCGTCCTGGCCTGGGCCACCACCTGCTCGGGCAACTGCCCCTGACGAACCAGGCTGTACAACGCTGCCATCACCACTGCATAACGGTCCACTTCGAAGAAACGCCGCAACTGCTGCCGCGTATCGCTGCGCCCGAAGCCATCGGTGCCCAGGGAGATATAGGGGGCCTCGACATACTCGGCAATCAATTGCGGCCAGGCACGCACATAGTCGCTGGCGGCGATCACCGGGGCATCCCCTGCCAGGCAGCGCCGCAAATGACTGTCCTCTTCTCCACCAGCCATCGCATGCCTGCGCGCATCCCGTGCCTCACGGGCCAGTTCGCTGAAGCTGGTGACACTGAACACTTCACTGTCGACCTGCCATTCGGTCGCCAGCAACTCGCTGGCAGCGATCACTTCACGCAGGATCGCGCCCGACCCCAGCAAGCAAACCTGCCCACGGGGTTTGAGGGCCTGCTGTACGACATAACGGTACATACCTAGCAGCACATCGCCATGCATCGCCTCCGGCAGCGAGGGTTGTGGATAGTTTTCATTCATCACCGCCACGTAATGGAACTCGTCACGTTGCTCCACCAGCATCCGCCGCGCCGCATGGTCGAGGATCACCGCCAGCTCTCCGGCGAAACACGGATCCCAGGCCCGGCAATTGGGCACCATGGCGGCCATGACCAGGCTGGAGCCGTCCTGGTGCTGCAACCCTTCCCCGCCGAGCGTGGTACGCCCGGCAGTGGCGCCTAGCAACAGGCCGCGGGCGCGCTGGTCGGCGGCGGCCCAGATCAGGTCGCCGACCCGCTGGAAACCGAACATCGAGTAATAGATGTACACCGGTAGCATCGGCTCGCCGTGTACTGCGTAGGACGTCGCCGCCGCGACCCAGGACGAGATCGCCCCCGCCTCGGTGATGCCCTCCTCCAGCAACTGGCCGTCGCGCGCCTCCTTGTAGGCCAGCAACGAGCCGGCATCCTCGGGCTCGTAACATTGGCCTGCCGGCGAGTAGATACCGATCTGGCGGAACAGGCTGGCCATGCCGAACGTACGTGCTTCGTCGGCGACGATCGGCACCACTCGCGGCCCCAGCCCCGGCGCCTTTAGCCAGTGGCCCAGCAAGCGCACGGCAGCCATGGTGGTGGACATTTCCTTGCCATCTGCATGCAGGGCAAAGCCGGCGAACGCCTCAAGGTCCGGCACCGGCAAGCTGGCGCAATTGCTGTGCCTGACCGGTAACGGCCCGCCCAGCGCGGCACGGCGCTGGCGCAGATAGACCATTTCCGCGCTGTCCTCGGCAGGGCGATAGAACTGCAACTGTTCGACCGCCTCGTCGGACAAAGGCAGGTGGAAACGATCACGGAATGCCCGCAGCGCCTGCACATCCAGCTTCTTGGCCTGGTGCGCGGTCATCCGCGACTCGCCCGCGCTGCTCATGCCGTAGCCTTTCTTGGTCTTGGCCAGGATCACCGTCGGGCGGCCCTTGCAGGCCTTGGCCGCAGCATAGGCCGCATGCAGCTTGCGAAAATCGTGACCGCCGCGCTTGAGGGCGTTGATCTCCTCGGTGCTCATGTGCGCGACCAGCCGCTGTAGCGCAGGGTCCTGATTGAAGAAGTGTTCCAGGTTGTAGCTGCCATCCTTGGCGCCGAGGGTCTGGAACTGCCCGTCGGGTGTCGCCGCCAGCTGGCGCAACAGCGCGTGTTCGTGGTCGCGGGCGAACAGCGCATCCCACTCCGAGCCCCACAGCACCTTGATCACGTTCCAGCCGGCGCCGCTGAACAGCGCTTCGAGCTCCTGGATGATCTGGCCGTTGCCGCGTACCGGGCCATCCAGGCGTTGCAAGTTGCAGTTGACGATGAAGGTGAGGTTGTCCAGGCCTTCGCGAGCCGCCAGGGTGAGCCCTGCGGTCGACTCCGGCTCATCCATTTCGCCATCGCCGAACACGCCCCACACATGTCGATCCGACGTGTCGAGCAGACCTCGATGCTGCAGGTAGCGCATGAAGCGTGCCTGGTAGATCGCATTGAGCGGGCCGATCCCCATGGAACCGGTTGGGAACTGCCAGAACTCAGGCATCAACCAAGGGTGCGGGTAGGAGCACAGGCCATTGCCTGCGACTTCCTGGCGGTAGTTGCCCAGTTGCTGCTCAGTGAGCCGCCCTTCGAGGAAGGCGCGGGCGTAAATGCCCGGCGCCGAATGCGGCTGGAAGAACACCAGGTCGCCCGTGCGCCGCTCGCCGCCGCTTTCGCCGCGAAAGAAGTGCTGGAAGCCCACCTCGAAGATTTCCGCCGCAGAAGCGTAGCTGGCAATATGCCCGCCCAGATCGCCATAGGCATGGTTGGCCCGGACCACCATGGCCAAGGCATTCCAGCGCAGGATGCCGGTGATGCGCTCGTCCAGCTCAAGATCACCGGGGTAGGCGCCCTGCTGCTCCACCGGCAAGGTGTTGCGGTAGGCGGAAAATGCCTGGGCCTCACGCTCCAGCCCCAGTTCCAGGGCATGGGCCTGCAGTCGCTGCAATAAATAGCGCGCCCGCGCCGGGCCGCAATGGGCCAGGGTGGACTCCAAGGCTTGGCACCACTCGGCGGTTTCCACCGGGTCGCTGTCCAGGTTCACATCATGAGCGGTCAACGGCTCGTTCGGGTTCATCATCGCAACCATTGCGCAGGCCTCGTCCTTGGCGGTTCAGACACAAGCCTTCAGGGCCTGGTCGATATCGGCCAGCAGGTCGTCGACGTCTTCGAGGCCCACCGACAACCGCACCAACCCTTCCGAAATGCCATGGTGCGCCCGCTCCTGCGGCGTATAGCTGGAGTGGGTCATGCTCGCCGGATGCTGGGCCAGTGACTCGGCGTCGCCCAGGCTCACCGCCCGGCTGAACAGTTGCAGGGCATTCATGAAGCGCCGCCCCGCCTCGATGCCACCCTTGAGCTCGAAGGCGATCATCCCGCCCGGCAAGCGCATCTGCCGCTGGGCCAGGGCGTACTGGGCGAAGGATGGCAGCCCCGGATAGTTGATCAGTTCCACCTGCGGTTGCCGCGCCAGGTGCTCGGCCACCTGCTGCGCATTGGCGCAATGGCGGTCCATGCGCAGGGCCAGGGTCTTGATGCCACGCATCAGCAGCGACGCGTCGTGGGGCGAGAGCACCGCGCCCGTCATGTCCTTGAGACCTTCCAGGCGAATCCGGTCGATCAAGGCCTTGCGCCCGACCACCAGCCCGGCAGTGATGTCGCCATGCCCGGAGAGGTACTTGGTGGCCGAGTGCACGACCAGGTCGGCACCCAGCTCCAGCGGCCTTTGCAGGTAAGGCGTGCAGTAAGTATTGTCGACCACGATGCTCAGGTCATGGCCACGCGTCGCGTCGGCCACGGCGGCGATGTCCACCAGTTGCATGTTGGGGTTGGCCGGGGTCTCGAAATAGATCATCCGGGTTTTCGGGGTGATCGCGGCTTTCAGCGCCTGCAGGTCGTTGAGGTCGACATGGCGGATCTTCACCCCGAACTCGCCGATGCCATGGTGCAGGTAGGCGAAAGTGCAGCCATACAGGGTGCGGCCGACGATCAGTTCGTCGCCTGGGCGTAGCAGGGTCCATAGCGTGGAGGTGATGGCGCCCATGCCCGAGGCCAGGGCCAGCCCGGCCTCGCCCCCTTCGAGCGAAGCCATGCGCTGCTCGAGCAAGGCCAGCGTGGGGTTGGAGATGCGGCTGTAAAAGTGCCCGCCTTCTTCACCGGCAAAGCAGGCGGCACCGTACTCGACGGTGGGGAATGCATAGGTGGCGGTCTGGTAGACGGGGGGCACCAGGGCGCCGCCATGGGACAGCGGGTCATAGCCATGGTGGATGGCCCGCGTGGAAAAACCGGTGTTGTTATTGGAGTCGCGCATGGCAACAGCCTCTTGTGGTTTGTTATAAGCTTATGCCACTGGGCTGGCGCAATTTTTCCAAAGTAGCCCACTGTTACCTGTGGTTTTTGAAAGAAAAACAATAAAAATCGAACCAGGAGGGCAAACCATGCCTTCGACCCTAGACCGTACCGACCGCGCCCTGCTGGCCGCCCTGCAGGACAACGCCCGCCTCACCGTTTCCGAACTCGCCGACCAGGTCGCCCTGACCACCTCGCCCTGCTGGCGACGGGTCAAGCTGCTGGAGGACAACGGTTACATCACCGGTTACCAGGCCATCCTCTCGCCCAAGTCGCTGGGCTTTGGAGTGACCGCTTTCGTCAGCATCATGATGGACTCGCACACCAAGGAGATGGCCCTGGCGTTCGAGCGCCGGTTGATGGAGATCCCTGAGATCGTCGCTTGCCACAATGTGTCCGGGCGCTATGACTTCCTGCTGGAAATCCTGGCGCGGGACCTGGAGTCGTTTGGGGAGTTCACCCGGGAGGTGCTGCAGCGGTTGCCTGGGGTGAAGGAGATCTACTCGAGTTTTTCGTACAAGGCGGTGAAGGAGCGGCGGGTGATTCCGGTGTCCGAGAAACATATCTAGCATTTTTGGGGCGCTCTGCGCCCCTTTCGCGGCACAAGGCCGCTCCTACAGGAACAGCACGATCCCTGTAGGAGCGGCCTTGTGCCGCGAAAGGGCTGCAAAGCAGCCCCGGATCTCGCAAACAACACATGTCCTGGCCAAGGCCAAATAAAAAACCCCGCCGAGGCGGGGTTTTTCACATCAGGCTATCGGTCAGATCGCACCGCGCTGGCGCAGCACATCCAGCACCAACTTCACGCCCTCATCAACACTCAGCGACTGGGTGTCGATCACCAGGTCGGCATCCAGCGGCACATCGAACGGGAAGCTTTCGCCCGGGATGTTGTCGCCACCGGCTGCATACAAGCCCTGTGGATCGCGCTCGCGGCAGGCCAGCGGCGATGCCTGGACGTACACGGTGATCAGACGGTCCTTGCCGATCAGCGCCTTGGCCTGTTCGCGGCCTTCAGCATCCGGGGCGACGAAGGCGGCCAGGGTGAGCAGGCCGGCCTCGTTGAACTGACGCGCCACATGGGCGGCGCGGCGCCAGTTCTCGGTGCGCCCGGCACGGTCCTGCGGCAGGCCCTTGTTCAGGTCGTGGCGCAGGTTCTGGCCATCGAGCACATAGACCGCGCGGCCCATGTCGAACAGCTTGCGCTCCACGGCATAGGCCAGGGTGCTCTTGCCGGCGCCGGACAGGCCGCTGAACAGCACCGTGGCCGGCTGCTGGCCGAAGCGCAAGGCGCGCTCCTCGGTGGCGACGTGGGCCAACTTGCCATGCTGGCCGGTGCTGCCGTGCGGCAGTACCGGCGGCGCGATGATCATGCCGGCACCCACGGTGCCGTTGGTCAGGCGGTCGATGACGATGAACGCGCCAGTGGTGCGGTTGCTGTCGTAACCGTCCAGGGCAATGGCGCTGTCCAGCGCGACCTTGACCCGGCCGATCTCGTTGAGCTGCAGCGCGCTGGCGGCGCCCTGCTCCAGGGTGTTCACATCCACCTTGTGGGTGATGCTGGCGATCGAGCCCGGCACGTAGCTGGTGGCGCGCTTGATGTCGTACTTCTTGCCCGGGAGCATCGGCTCCTCGGCCATCCACACCAGCATGGCGTCGAACTGGTCGGTCACCGCCGGGACGTTGTCGGCGTGCACAAGCAGGTCGCCACGGGAGATGTCGATCTCGTCTTCCATGGTCAGCGTGATCGCCTGGCCAGGGCCGGCGCTCTCCAGCTCACCTTCGTAGGTGACGATGGATTTGACCCGGCTGCTCTTGCCCGACGGCAGCACGACGATCTCGTCACCCTTGTGCACCACGCCACCGGCGATGGTGCCGGCGAAGCCGCGGAAGTTCAGGTTCGGACGGTTGACGTACTGTACTGGGAAACGCAGGTCAGTGACGTTGCGGTCGGCGGCGATCTCGACGGTTTCGAGGATTTCCATCAGCGCTGGGCCCGTGTACCACGGCGAACGCTCGCTGCGGTTGACCACGTTGTCGCCCTTGAGCGCCGACATGGGCACGAAGTGCAGGCTCGATGGCTTGAGGTTGATGCCCTCGGCGAACTTCAGGTAGTCGGCCTTGATCGACTCGAAGACCTGCTCGTCGAAGCCCTTGAGGTCCATCTTGTTGACAGCAACAACGATGTGCTTGATGCCCAGCAGCGAGGCAATGTAGCTGTGCCGACGGGTTTGCGTCTGCACACCATAGCGGGCGTCGACCAGGATGATCGCCAGGTCGCAGGTCGAGGCGCCGGTGGCCATGTTGCGGGTGTACTGCTCGTGGCCCGGGGTGTCGGCGATGATGAACTTGCGCTTGGCGGTGGAGAAATAGCGGTAGGCGACATCGATGGTGATGCCCTGCTCGCGCTCGGCCTGCAGGCCGTCGACCAGCAGCGCCAGGTCGACCTCTTCGCCGGTGGTACCGGACTTCTTCGAATCGCGGGTGATGGCCTCGAGGTGGTCCTCGTAGATCATCTTCGAGTCGTGCAGCAGGCGCCCGATCAAGGTGCTCTTGCCGTCGTCCACGTTGCCGCAGGTGAGGAAACGCAGCAGCTCCTTACGCTCGTGCTGGGCCAGGTACGCGAGGATGTCCTCGCTGATCAGTTCGGATTGGTGACTCATTGCATTCAAGCTCCAAGCTGTAAGCTTCAAGCGGCAAGCTTGTCGGCGTACAACTAGTTAGAAATTTTGTTGATCAAACCTGTAAGCATTCTGGAGAGCTCACGGGTTTCAGTAATCCAGTCGTTAGCTAATTCAGTAGGCAAATAACCGATTTCACCGGCGATGATCAGTTGAGTCCGCAACTCTGCGCAGGATGCTTTCGCCACGCTCAGGAACCATGCCTTCTCTCGCACCCCTCTGCGCTCCATCCCCTCAGCTATGTTGGAAGGAACCGAAACCGCCGCACGGGTAATTTGAGACCTGAATCCAAAATCCCGGCAGTCAGCAAATGCTTGATACATCTCAACGGCCAAATTTTTGCTTCTCTGCCAAACCAGCAACTTCTCAAAATCCACTGCAGGTGCTCCCTGTGCGCCCGCAGTGCAGGCGGCAGTCCACAAAAATCAGAAGCTACTCGCTCCGCTTCTGTCTTGCAGCTTGCCGCTTGTAACTTGAAGCTTAGAAATAGCCTTGGCGTTTTTTGTCTTCCATCGAGCCTGCGCCATCGTGGTCGATGACGCGGCCCTGGCGCTCGGACGTACGGGTCAGGAGCATTTCCTGGATGATGTCCGTCAGGGTCTCGGCTTCGGATTCGACCGCACCCGTCAACGGGTAGCAGCCAAGGGTGCGGAAGCGCACTTTCTTCTTGACGATGCGCGCCTTCTCCTCGTCGCTGAGGTGCTCGAGGATGCGCTCGTCGTCGATCATGATCAGGGTGCCGTTCTTCTCGATCACTTCACGCTCGGCGGCGAAGTACAGCGGCACGATCGGGATGCCTTCGAGGTAGATGTACTGCCAGATATCCAGCTCGGTCCAGTTCGACAGCGGGAACACGCGGATCGACTCGCCCTTGTTGACCTTGCCGTTATAGATGTTCCACAGCTCCGGGCGCTGGTTCTTCGGGTCCCAGCGGTGCTTGCTGTCACGGAACGAGTAGACGCGCTCTTTCGCCCGCGACTTCTCTTCGTCGCGGCGCGCGCCCCCGAAGGCGGCGTCGAAGCCATGCTTGTCCAGCGCCTGCTTGAGGCCCTGGGTCTTCATGATGTCGGTGTGCTTGGAGCTGCCATGGGTGAACGGGTTGATGCCCTGCGCCACCCCTTCGGGGTTGACGTGGGTGATCAGTTCCAGGCCCATCTCTTCGACCATCTTGTCGCGGAAGCGGTACATCTCCTGGAACTTCCACTGGGTATCGACGTGCATCACCGGGAACGGCAGCTTGCCCGGGAAGAACGCCTTGCGCGCCAGGTGCAGCATGACCGCGGAATCCTTGCCGATCGAGTACAGCATCACCGGGTTGTCGAACTCGGCGGCCACCTCGCGGATGATGTGGATGCTCTCCGCCTCCAGCTGTTTCAAGTGCGTCAGATTGTCGACCATGGCTACTCACGAAAAACGATCTTATGGACGGCCTGCGGGCCGTGTTCGAGTGAGCCACTTTATCACAGCGCCTGATTCTATTTAGGAGGCTGCCTAGATCGAAAAGGTCTAATGATATGACTGGGGGTTTGGGGCTTTGCGGCCGGTTCGCCGGCAAGCCGGCTCCTACGGGTTCGGCGCAAATCCCGTAGGAGCCGGCTTGCCGGCGAACCGCTCGATACCGTCAAATCGGGTTCGGGCAATCGATGAACAGGTGCTCGACCGCGAACCGCCGCGCCAGGTAATCGCCCAGCGCCTGCACGCCATAGCGCTCGGTGGCGTGGTGCCCGGCGGCGATGAAGCTGATGCCGTTCTCGCGGGCGCTGTGGAAGGTCTGCTCGGACGCCTCGCCACTGATGAACAGGTCTACACCCGCGGCAATCGCGGTGTCGATGTAGCCCTGCCCGCCCCCGGTGCACCAACCCACCCGACGAATCATCCGCTCGCCCTCGACCACCAGCGGCTCACGCCCGAGGGCCTCCTGCACGCGACGGGCGAAATCCCGCGCCGACAGCGGTTCGGCCAGCGAGCCGACCAGGCCCACGACCTTGGGGTTGTTCGGGTCCAGCGGCCCCTCGACGGTGATGTCCAGCTGGCGTGCCAGCTGCACGTTGTTGCCCACCTCCGGGTGCACGTCCAGCGGCAGGTGGTAGGCCAGCAGGCTGATGTCGTGCTTGAGCAGGGTCTTCAGGCGGCGCTGCTTGATACCGGTGATGCACGGGTTCTCGCCTTTCCAGAAGTAACCGTGGTGCACCAGCACCAGGTCGGCGTCGGCCTCCACTGCGGCGTCCAGCAACGCCTGGCTGGCGGTGACACCACTGACGATGCGGCTGACCTGTGGCCGGCCCTCGACTTGCAGGCCATTGGGGCAGTAGTCCTGGATCTTCGCGCTGGCCAGGTAGCGCTCGGCTTCCTCGACCAGGGTATTGAGGGCGACGGCCATGAAAAATCTCCTCGGATTCGGCGTTGCGGCTGGGCGCGAGGCCCTATAATGGCCGCCATTATGGGCCGTCGCCGGCTTCGGGGAAACCGGCGGCAGTTGCCTGGGGCAAGCCTGCCGCGAAGCAGACACCGCGATTCAAGCCGTCGCCGATCGACATTTTCACGTGTATGATCGCGCGCGCTCGCCCCCGGGCCTACTGACCTGGCCCCCGCCCTACTCCCAGGATTCATTCATGCTCAAGGCTCTGCGTTACTTCGGCTGGCCCCTGCTCACCGGTGTGCTGATCGCGATGCTGATCATCCAGCGCTTCCCGCAATGGGTCGGCCTGCCCAGCCAGGACGTCAACCTGCAGCAGGCGCCGCAGACCTCGCGGATCATGCAGGGCCCGGTCTCCTATGCCGACGCCGTGACCCTCGCCGCCCCGGCAGTGGTCAACCTGTACACCACCAAGGTGGTGAACAAGAGCGCCCACCCGCTGTTCGAGGACCCGCAGTTCCGTCGTTTCTTCGGCGACAACCTGCCCAAGCAGCGGCGCTGGGAGTCGAGCCTGGGCTCGGCGGTGATCATGAGCCCGGAAGGCTACCTGCTGACCAACAATCACGTCACCAGCGGCGCCGACCAGATCGTCGTGGCGCTCAAGGACGGCCGCGAGACGTTGGCGCGGGTGATCGGCAGCGACCCGGAAACCGACCTGGCGGTGCTGAAGATCGACCTGAAAAACCTGCCGGCGATCACCATCGGTCGCTCCGACAGCATCCATATCGGCGATGTCTGCCTGGCCATCGGCAACCCCTTCGGTGTCGGCCAGACCGTGACCATGGGCATCATCAGCGCCACCGGCCGCAACCAACTGGGCCTGAACAACTACGAGGACTTCATCCAGACCGACGCGGCGATCAACCCGGGCAACTCCGGTGGCGCGCTGGTGGACGCCAACGGCAACCTGGTGGGTATCAACACGGCGATCTTCTCCAAGTCCGGCGGCTCCCAGGGCATCGGCTTCGCCATCCCGATCAAGTTGGCGCTGGAGGTGATGAAGTCGATCGTCGAGCACGGCCAGGTGATTCGTGGCTGGCTGGGCATCGAGGTGCAGCCGCTGAGCCAGGAACTGGCCGAGTCGTTCGGCATGCAGGGCCACCCGGGCATCGTCGTGGCTGGGATCTTCCGCGACGGGCCGGCGGCACGCGCAGGGCTGCAACTGGGTGACGTGATCCTGAGCATCAATGGCGAACCGGCCGGCGACGGGCGCAAGTCGATGAACCAGGTGGCGCGGATCAAGCCCAACGAGAAGATCACCATCGAGGTGGTGCGTAACGGGCAGCAGCTGAAGCTGGTCGCCGAGGTGGGGCTGCGGCCGCCACCGGCGCCGGTGACAACCAAAGAAGACAATTGAAACCTGGGTTCGCCGGCAAGCCGGCTCCTACAATCCCGTAGGAGCCGGCTTGCCGGCGAACCTCAATCACATCAATGCAGGATCTGGCTCAGGAACAGTTTGGTCCGATCACTGCGCGGCCGGTCGAAGAAGTCATCCGGCGCGGCCTGCTCGACGATCTCGCCCTTGTCCATGAAGATCACACGGTTCGCCACGGTCCGGGCAAAGCCCATTTCGTGGGTCACGCAGAGCATGGTCATGCCGTCCTCGGCCAGGCTGACCATGGTGTCGAGCACCTCTTTCACCATTTCCGGGTCCAGCGCCGACGTCGGTTCGTCGAACAGCATGATCTTCGGCTTCATGCACAGCGCCCGGGCAATCGCCACGCGCTGCTGCTGACCGCCGGACAACTGCCCCGGGTACTTGTGCGCCTGCTCCGGAATGCGCACGCGCTCAAGAAAGTGCATGGCGATTTCCTCGGCCTTGCGCCGCGGCATCTTGCGCACCCACATGGGCGCCAGGGTGCAGTTCTCGAGGATGGAGAGGTGCGGGAACAGGTTGAAGTGCTGGAACACCATGCCCACCTCGCGGCGGATGGCCTCGATCTGCTTGAGGTCGTTGGTCAGCTCCACGCCGTCGACAACGATGCGCCCCTGCTGGTGCTCTTCCAGGCGGTTGAGGCAACGGATGGTGGTCGACTTGCCCGAGCCGGAAGGCCCGCACAGCACGATACGCTCGCCCTGACGCACGTTCAGGTTGATGTCCTTGAGCACATGGAACTGGCCATACCACTTGTTCACCCCCTGCATCTGGATGATGCCTTCGGGGCCGGCAGGCTGCTTGATCGCTTCACTCATTTCGAAACTCCTAACGCTTGTGGCCAGTGTCCAGCTTGCGCTCCAGGTGCATGGAGTAGCGGGACATACCGAAACAGAAAATCCAGAACACCAGGGCGGCGAACACATAGCCCTCGGTCGCCATGCCCAGCCAGGTCGGGTCGGCCGCAGCCTGCTTGACGCTGTTGAGCAGGTCGAACAGGCCGATGATGATCACCAGGCTGGTGTCCTTGAACAGGGCGATGAAGGTGTTGACGATGCCGGGGATCACCAGCTTGAGCGCCTGGGGCAGGATCACCAGGCCCATCGCCCGCCAGTAGCCCAGGCCCATGGCCGCGGCGGCTTCGTACTGGCCCTTGGGGATGGCCTGCAGGCCGCCACGCACCACTTCGGCGATGTACGCCGACTGGAACAGGATCACGCCGATCATCGCCCGCAGCAGCTTGTCGAAGCTCATGCCCTCGGGCAGGAACAGCGGCAACATCACCGACGACATGAACAGCACGGTGATCAACGGCACGCCGCGCCAGAACTCGATGAAGGTGACGCAGACCACCTTCACCGCCGGCATGTTCGAACGCCGCCCCAGTGCCAGCAGGATGCCCAGCGGCAGCGCACCGACAATACCGACGGTGGCAATCACCAACGTGAGCATCAGGCCGCCCCACTGGCTGGTCTGCACCGTGTCCAGGCCCAGGTAGCCGCCGTGCAGCAGGGTGTAGGCGAGCACCGGGTACAGGACCAGGAAGCCCAGGCCATACACGGCCTTGCGCGGGAAGCGCTTGATGAACAACGGCGCGGCGCCGAGCACGGCCAGCCACACGGTCAGGTCGACGCGCCAGCGCAGTTCCGCCGGGTAGTAGCCGTACATGAACTGGCCGAAGCGCTGCTGGATGAACACCCAGCAGGCGCCATCCTTGGTGCAGTCGGCGCGGGTGGTGCCGACCCAGTTGGCGTCGATGAACGCCCATTGCACCAGCGGCGGCACGATCAGCCACACCAGGTACAGGGCGAACAACGTCAGCAGCGTGTTGAGCCAGCTGGAAAACAGGTTGGCCCGCATCCAGGCGAGCACGCCAACGGTCTTCACCGGTGGCGGCATGTCGGGTTTGAAAACATGGGCTGTCACGGAAGTACCCTCACCGCTCGATCAGCGCGATGCGCTTGTTGTACCAGTTCATCAGCAGCGAAATGCTGATGCTGATGGCGAGATAGACGCTCATGGTGATGGCGATCACCTCGATGGCCTGGCCGGTCTGGTTGAGCACGGTACCGGCGAACAGCGAGACCATTTCCGGGTAGCCGATACCGGCCGCCAGCGACGAGTTCTTCGCCAGGTTCAGGTACTGGCTGGTCAGCGGCGGAATGATCACCCGCAGCGCCTGGGGAATGATCACCTTGCGCAGCGTCGGGCCTTCGCGCAGGCCGAGCGAACGGGCCGCCTCGGTCTGGCCGTGGCTGACCGAGCGGATGCCGGAGCGCACGATCTCGGCGATGAACGCCGCGGTGTAGATGGTCAGCGCCAAAGTGAGCGCCAGCAGCTCGGGGATCAGCACCCAGCCACCGACGAAGTTGAAGCCCTTGAGCTGCGGCACTTCCCAGTGCACCGGGCTGCCGAACAGCAGCGCGCATACGCCGGGAATACCGATGAACAGCAACAGGCCGACCCAGAACTTGTGGAACGGCTCGCCTGTTTCATCGAAACGCTTGTTGGCGTGACGCACCATCAGCACGATGGCGACGATCGCCAGCACCAGCGCCACGACAAACGGCCAGAAGCCTTCGGCGAGCGAGGCGCCAGGCATGTTCAGGCCGCGATTGCTGATGAAGAAGGTGTCCTGGATGTTGATGCTGCCCCTCGGGCCCGGCAGGGTGAGGAACACGGCGAAATACCAGAACAGGATTTGCAGCAGGGGCGGAATGTTGCGGAAGGTCTCCACATACACGGTCGCCAGCTTGCTGATCATCCAGTTCGGCGACAACCGCGCCACGCCAATGATGAAGCCCAGCAGCGTCGCCAGGATGATGCCGATGAAGGTCACCAGCAGCGTGTTGAGCAGGCCGATGACGAACACCCGCGCATAGCTGTCCGACTCCACGTAGGGGATCAGGTGCTGGGCGATGCCGAACCCGGCGCTGCGCTCGAGGAAGTCGAAGCCCGAGGTGATGCCCCGGTGCTGGAGGTTGGTTTGGGTGTTGTGGAACAGGTACCAGCCCAGGCCCGCCACGAAGACCACCGTGAGGATCTGGAACAGCCACGCGCGCACACGTGGATCACTAAGGGAAAACCCTTTCCGTGCGCCGATTTGATTTTGCATGAAGTGCCCCGAAAAGAAGGGATTCGAACAACCCGCGGCGGCAGGATGCCGCCGCGGGGTGCAACCATCAGCGCACCGGTGGCGCGTACTGGATGCCACCGTTGTTCCACAGGGCGTTCATGCCACGGTCGATCTTCAGGTCGGTGCTCTGGCCCAGGTTCTTCTCGAACACTTCGCCATAGTTGCCGACTTGCTTGACGATCTGCACTACCCAGTCCTTGGGCAGCTTGAGGTCCTTGCCGTACTCGCCATCGGCGCCCAGCAGGCGGGCGACGTCAGGGTTCTTGGTGGCCTTGGCCTCAGCCTCGACGTTCTTCGAGGTGATGCCGGCTTCTTCAGCATTGAGCATGGCGAACAGGGTCCACTTGACGATGCTGAACCACTCTTCGTCGCCTTTGCGCACCACTGGACCCAGCGGTTCCTTGGAGATGGTCTCCGGCAACACCACGTATTCGGTCGGTGCGGCCAGCTTGGAGCGCTGGGCGAACAGCTGCGACTTGTCGGAGGTCAGTACGTCGCAACGACCGGACTCCAGCGACTTGGCGCTTTCATCGGAGGTGTCGAAGGTGATCGGGGTGTACTTCAGCCCATTGGCGCGGAAGTAGTCGGAAACGTTCAGCTCGGTGGTGGTGCCGGCCTGGATGCAGATGGTCGCGCCGTCGAGCTCCTTGGCGCTGGAAACGCCGAGCTTCTTGTTGGCGAGGAAACCGACGCCGTCGTAGTAGGTGACACCGGCGAACACCAGGCCCATGCCGGCATCGCGCGAGCTGGTCCAGGTGGTGTTGCGCGACAGCACGTCGACTTCGCCGGACTGCAGTGCGGTGAAGCGCTCCTTGGCGTTGAGTTGGCTGAACTTGACCTTGGTCGCGTCGCCGAACACGGCGGCGGCTACGGCACGGCACACATCGGCGTCGATACCGACGATCTTGCCTTGCGCGTCCGGCACGGAGAAGCCTGGAAGACCATCGCTCACGCCACACTGGACGAAGCCCTTCTTCTTCACCGCGTCGAGGGTGGCGCCGGCCTGGGCGAAGCTGGTGGCGCCCAGCGCGGCGGCGGCGGTCAGGACTGCCAGGGTGGTTTTCAACATCTTCATCAACAACCTCCAAATCGCTCTTGTTGTATGAGCCGGAATTGCACCGCACCCTTATGAGGCGCATCCGACCCCTTGTTGGCTTGTTTTTGGGTCAATTGGCGCAATGGGCTGTTCTGTGACAGCCTTCAATCCACGCGGGGGGTGTTACCGTTACCGGCCTATCTCCTCGCATCGGCATAGACATAGCAAAGCGCGTACCACAGTCGTGGGCTTAAGCGTTTAAGCGGTCGTCAAGTAGTAAAAGTTGTAGAGTTGCGACATCTTTTTCTGGCATTAACCAGCACTGCCTTCTTTTTACGCACTCAAAATGCACGCACGCACAGATTCGGAGCAGTCCATGACCCACCCGCTGATCCTCGAACCCCAGAAGACCGCAGACGCCTGTGTGATCTGGTTGCACGGCCTGGGCGCCGACCGTTACGACTTCCTACCGGTGGCCGAGTTTCTCCAGGAGCGCCTGACCAGTACCCGTTTCGTAATGCCCCAGGCCCCGACCCGCCCGGTGACAATCAACGGCGGCTATGAAATGCCCAGCTGGTACGACATCAAGGCCATGACCCCGGCGCGGGCCATCGACGAGGCGCAGCTGGAGGCGTCCGCCGAGCAGGTCATCGCCCTGATCGAGGCCGAGCGGGCCAAGGGCATCGACCTGTCGCGCATCGTTCTCGCCGGCTTCTCCCAAGGCGGTGCCGTGGTGCTGCACACTGCCTATATAAAGTGGCAGGAAGCCCTGGGCGGGGTGATCGCCCTGTCGACCTACGCCCCGACCTTCACCGACGGCGTGCAACTGAGCGCCTGCCAGCAACGCACTCCGGCCCTCTGCCTGCACGGTGTGCACGACCCGGTGGTGATCCCGTCGATGGGGCGCACAGCGTTCGAATACCTCAACACCTGGGGCGTGGCCGCGCGCTGGTACGAGTACCCGATGGAACACGAAGTGGTGGTCGAAGAGCTGAACGATATCCACGACTGGCTGAGCCGCCAGCTGCAGTGAGCCTGTAGCCCACCGAGCATTCCACTACGCCGCGCCCGGTTCTTGCATTACACTGCCCGGCGTACATTCCTTAACCAGTTGACGAGACGACCGTGCTCAAGGCACTCAAGAAAATATTCGCCAAGGGAGACGCCGCGCCGCAGGCCGCCGAGCCCGTCGCCGTGTCCCCGCCTGCCCCGGCCGCGCAGCCGCCCGCTGTCGCCCCGGCCCCCAAGAGCCCCCGCCCCAAACCTGCGCCCAAGCCGCAGGCCGAGGCCCAGCCAGACCACCAGCCGCGCGCCGAACAGCCCGTCAAGGACAAGCCACGCCGCGAACGCAAGCCAAAGCCCCAGGCCAGCCTGTGGAAGCCCGAGGACTTCGTGGTCGAACCGCAAGAGGGCAAGACCCGTTTCCACGACTTCAAGCTCTCCAACGAGGTGATGCACGCCATCCATGACCTCGGTTTCCCCTACTGCACCCCGATCCAGGCCCAGGTCCTCGGCCATACGCTGCGCGGCCAGGACGCCATCGGCCGGGCCCAGACCGGCACCGGCAAGACCGCCGCGTTCCTGATCTCGATCATCTCCCAGCTGCAGCAGGTGCCACCGCCCAAGGAACGCTACATGGGCGAACCACGGGCGCTGATCATCGCCCCGACCCGCGAGCTGGTGGTGCAGATCGCCAAGGACGCCATGGCGCTGACCAAGTACAGCGGCCTGAACGTGATGAGCTTCGTCGGCGGCATGGACTTCGACAAGCAGCTCAAGTCACTGGAAGCGCGCCACTGCGACATCCTGGTGGCCACCCCCGGCCGCCTGCTGGACTTCAACCAGCGCGGCGAAGTGCACCTGGACATGGTCGAGGTGCTGGTGCTGGACGAGGCCGATCGCATGCTCGACATGGGCTTCATCCCCCAGGTCCGCCAGATCATCCGCCAGACGCCACCGAAGAGCGAGCGCCAGACCCTGCTGTTCTCCGCCACCTTCACCGACGACGTGATGAACCTGGCCAAGCAGTGGACCACCAACCCGGCCATCGTCGAGATCGAGCCGGAGAACGTCGCCAGCGAGACCGTCGAGCAACACGTCTACGCCGTGGCCGGCAGCGACAAGTACAAGCTGCTGTACAACCTGGTCACGCAGAACAAGTGGGAACGGGTGATGGTGTTCGCCAACCGCAAGGACGAAGTGCGGCGCATCGAGGAAAAACTCGTGCGTGATGGCATCAACGCCGCCCAGTTGTCGGGCGACGTGCCACAGCACAAGCGCATTCGCACCCTGGAGAACTTCCGCGAGGGGCGCATCAGCGTGCTGGTGGCCACCGACGTGGCCGGGCGCGGCATCCACATCGACGGCATCAGCCATGTGATCAACTTCACCCTGCCGGAAGATCCGGACGACTACGTGCACCGTATCGGCCGTACCGGGCGGGCGGGGAGCAGTGGCGTATCGATCAGCTTTGCCGGTGAGGACGATTCGTACCAGCTGCCGGCGATCGAGGAACTGCTGGGGCGCAAGATCAAGTGCGAGATGCCGCCGGACGAGCTGTTGAAGCCCGTGCCGCGCAAGCATCACTGATGCTCCACGGCCCCCTGTAGGAGCGGCTTTAGCCGCGATCACCCGCAAAGCGGGTGCCAGGCACCGCGATGCCCGCATCGCGGCTAAAGCCGCTCCTACAGGCGAACCGCTCTACCAGCGCTCTGCTGCATCCTGGTCGCTCTGTTTCCCCTCGACCCAGCGCGGCCCATCCTGGGTGTTCTCCTTCTTCCAGAACGGCGCCCGGGTCTTCAGGTAATCCATGATGAAGTTGCAGGCATCGAACGCCGCCTGCCGATGCGCGCTGGCCACCCCGACGAAGACGATCGGCTCGCCCGGTTCCAGCGCACCAATGCGGTGTAGCACCTCGACCTTGAGCAACGGCCAGCGCTGTTCGGCCTCGACCACGATCTTGGCCAGGGCCTTTTCGGTCATGCCCGGGTAGTGCTCGAGGAACATCCCGGCGACATCCAGCCCGTCATTGAAATCCCGCACATAGCCGACGAAACCGACCACAGCCCCCACACCGACATTGGCGGCGTGCATGGCGTTGACCTCGAATCCTGGGTCGAACGCGCCCTCCTGTACCCGAACACTCATGCTCAGCCTCCCGTCACCGGCGGGAAGAACGCCACTTCATCGCCGTCTTCCAGCGCCTCGCCGAGCTTGCACAGCTCTTCGTTACGCGCACACATCAGGTTCTGCTCGGCCAGCACCTCATACTTGCCGCCCTTGGCCACCAGCGCCTGGCGCACGTCGTCCAGCACCTTGAAGTCGCCCTCCAGACGCTCGGCATCAACACCCAGCAGTTCTCGGTAACGGGCGAAATACATGACCTTGACCTTCATCACGCCTCCACCTTGTAGTGGCCGCTCTTGCCGCCGGTCTTCTCCAGCAGGCGCACCTGTTCGATGACCATGCCCTTGTCCACGGCCTTGCACATGTCATAGATCGTCAAGGCGGCGACGCTGGCGGCGGTCAGGGCTTCCATTTCGACGCCGGTCTGCCCGGCCAGCTTGCAGCGGGCGACGATGTGCACGACATCCTCGCCTTCGGCGGCCAGCTCGACCTTGACGCCGGTAAGCATCAGCGGGTGACACAGCGGAATCAGGTCGCTGGTCTTCTTCGCCGCCTGGATGCCGGCGATGCGTGCCACGGCGAACACGTCACCCTTGGGGTGCTGGCCATCGACGATCATGCGCAGCGTGTCGGGCAGCATGCGCACGCGCGCTTCGGCGGTCGCCTCGCGCGCGGTCACGGCCTTTTCGGTGACGTCGACCATGTTGGCGCGCCCCTGGGAATCAAGATGAGTCAGCACTGCTCTGCTCCTGGGAAGGGAGTGCAGAGTGTAAACCCGCCGGTCAGCTTTGAGCAGAGGGTGTTTCGACGCAGCGGCCGGTTCGCCGGCCCCTACAATGTAGGAGCCGGCTTGCCGGCGAACTGGCGGTTTACAGATGAGACTCGGCGTACTCGGCCAGCACCGAGCGTGGCACGCCCTGCAGGGTGATGTGAACGCCGTGGGGGAAGTCCTTGAAGCGTTCGGTCAGGTAGGTCAGCCCGGAACTGGTGGCCGACAGGTAGGGGGTATCGATCTGCGCCAGGTTGCCCAGGCAGACCACCTTCGAGCCGTTGCCGGCACGGGTGATGATGGTCTTGATCTGGTGCGGCGTGAGGTTCTGGCACTCGTCGATGAGGATCAGGCTCTGCTGGAAGCTGCGGCCACGGATGTAGTTCAGCGACTTGAACTGCAACGGCACCCGCTCGAGGATGTACTCGACGCTGCCGTGGGTGCTCTCGTCATCCATGTGCAAGGCTTCGAGGTTGTCGGTGATGGCCCCCAGCCAGGGTTCCATCTTCTCCGCCTCGGTGCCCGGCAGGAAGCCGATCTCCTGGTCCAGCCCCTGCACGCTGCGGGTGGCGATGATACGGCGGTAACGCTTGCTGACCATCGTTTGCTCGATGGCCGCGGCCAGCGCCAGGATGGTCTTGCCGGAGCCGGCGGCGCCGGTCAGGTTGACCAGGTGGATATCCGGGTCGAGCAGGGCGAACAGCGCCAGGCTCTGGTGGATGTCCCGCGGCTTGAGGCCCCAGGCTTCCTGGTGCAGCAAGGGTTCCTGGTGCAGGTCGAGCAGCAGCAGTTCGTCGTTGCGGATGCCCTTGATCCAGCCGACGAAGCCTTGTTCATCGATGATGAACTCGTTGATGTGCACCGCCGGCAGGTTGTCGATCAGTTGCACCCGGTGCCAGGTACGGCCGCGTTCCTGGCGGGTGTCGACCTTGCTCACGCGGTCCCAGAACGAGCCAGTGACCGAGTGGTAGCCCTTCGACAGCAAGGATACGTCGTCGACCAGCTGGTCGGTGCTGTAGTCCTCGGCGGCGATCCCGCAGGCCCGCGCCTTCAGGCGCATGTTGATGTCTTTGGTGACCAGCACCACGTCCAGGTCCTTGCGTTTGGCGCGCAGGTCCAGGAGCTGGTTGATGATGATGTTGTCGGCGAGGTTTTCCGGGAGCAGGCGGTTGGGTTCGTTGCGCGTGCTCATGAGGATGGACAGGAAGCCCTTGGGCCCGCTCTTGCCACGCTGGATCGGCACGCCCTGCTCGACATCGCTGGGGGAGGCATCACCTAACGTCTGGTCGATCAGGCGGATGGCCTGGCGACATTCGGCGGCGATGGTGTGCTTGCCGGTCTTGAGCTTGTCGAGTTCCTCCAGCACCGTCATCGGTATGGCGACGTGGTGCTCCTCGAAGTTGAGCAGGGCGTTGGGGTCGTGAATCAGGACGTTGGTATCGAGCACATACAGGATTGGCTGGTTGGAGGAAGGGTTGCGTCCTTGGTCATCCATACTCGGTCACCTTATGTGAAAGCCACACGGCGCGAACGGCTGCGCCGCAGAGTGACTGCCGTTTTCCCCGTATCCGCGTCGTTACGGGCGGGGAGTTCACCTGGCGAGGGGGCGTGGATGACGCCACCTGTGCTGCAGGGTTCGGCTGTCTGACTCCTTGATACCGCAAAAACCATGACCGAAAAAAGACTTTTTACGCTTGGGTGAAGTTTATTTTTCGGATTGACGAACAGGGCTTGGCGTGGGGGGCGCAGGGGACTACGCTCAGGGATCAAGTGGCTGTGGTTCGGGCTCGTTTCCTGGTGATGGCCGCAAGGTCCTGCCGAAACAGCTGCAGCGCCCGTGAGATCGAGCGCCGCCCGCGGCGCATCGCGGATGAATCCGCTCCTACAGGCCGTGGTTATCCGCCTCTCTAGTCTGGAGGAGCGGATTCATCCGCGATGCACCGCGCAAGCGGTGCTCGGCGTCAAAATCACCAACGCGTCACCGCCCTACTCCCGCCCCCCATAAGCCCGACAATCCTCCCACCCGATCCCGCTCTGCGCCGTATGCTGCAACACCCACTCCACCGCCGGCTGCGCCTTGGGCTGGTTGTCATGGAACTGGATCACGCCCTTGCGCCACAGCAGCATCAAGGTCAGCACCCGCTGCGCCGACGCCTCGGCGGTCAACGGCCCATCATCCTGCGCATCGATATCCCACAACGAAACCTGCAACTGTTGGCTGGCCATGAACCCCTCGCCATCGCCGCGCCGCTGCCCATAAGGCGGGCGGAACAACGGCACGTACTGCTCCGGCAGGTCGGCCTGAACCCGCGCCTGGCTGCGCCGCAGCGAGTCCTGCCAGCCCTGCCACTGGGCATGGGATCGGTATTCCCAGCCCTGGATCCCCACGCACTGCCCCGCGTACAACTCAGCCACCGGGCCTGCGTCACGGCGTTGCTGCAGGCGGTTGCCAAGCACGAAGAAGATGCCGTCGAGCTTCTGTCGGCGCAGGTAATCCGTCATCGCATCGGTACTGCCGCCCTCGGATCCAGGGCCGCCCGCGAAGGTCAGGAGGAACATCCGGTCGTTAAGCTCTTCGCCATTGCGTTCACGGCTGGAGAGCTTTTCAACCTCGCTGGAGGTCTGTGGAGACAACGCAGCCTTGCGCAGTTGCTCGTCCAGGTAGCGGGTGTGGAACTGGCGACTGGGCTCGATCCAACCGGTGTAGAACGTGCCGACATCCCCCGCGAATGTGACGGCTTGCATACGCAGATCGGCCATCGACTCCACCGGGTAGCAGAATGACGCATCCTGCTCGCAGCTCTGCTGCGCCTGCTGGTAGCCCTGCCACAGCCGCTGCCACATGCGCGCCCTCACGGCACGGATGGTCGGCAGATTGATCTGACGCAGCCCCAGGCGCGTCGCCAGGGCATGCTCATCAAGCATCTCGCTCTCGTGCAGCACCCGGGCGAAGGACAGGATCTCGGCGCGCGACGCCACATCGAACAGCACCGGGCTGTCCAGCTGCTCCGGCCACAGGCCACGATCGAAACTGACGAAGTCCGCAGGGGCAGCCTGCGCGCCCAGGCTCAACAGGCCGGCGAACAGGGCGAAAGCGATACGCACGATGAACGTTCTCCACGAATGCATGGCGCGCACTATAGCGCGGTGCCCGCCGATGTTCCGTGACTATCGTCGCCATAGTTTGGCGTTGCGCCACCAGCCCCGTAGAATTCGCCCGACGATTCCAGGAGCCGACCCGATGCTGACGGTGATTTCCCCCGCCAAGACCCTCGACTACGACACCCCGCCGGTCACCCAACGCCACACCCTGCCCCAGTACCTGGACGATTCCCAGGCACTGATCCTGCAACTGCGCGACCTGTCGCCGGCGCAGATCAGCGAACTGATGCACCTGTCCGACAAGCTCGCCGGCCTCAACGCCGCGCGCTTTGGCAGCTGGACCCCGGACTTCACCCCGGCCAACGCCAAGCAGGCGCTGCTGGCCTTCAAGGGTGACGTGTACACCGGGCTCGACGCCGAAAGCCTGGGCGAGGACGACTTCACCTATGCCCAGGACCACCTGCGCATGCTGTCGGGCCTGTATGGCCTGCTGCGCCCGCTCGACCTGATGCAGCCCTACCGCCTGGAAATGGGCACCAAACTGGCCAACGCCCGCGGCAAGGACCTCTATGCGTTCTGGGGCACGCGCATCAGCGAGTGGCTGAACCAGGCCCTGGCCGACCAGGGCGACGACGTGCTGCTCAACCTGGCCAGCAACGAGTATTTCAGCGCAGTGAAAAAGAGCGCCCTGAAGGCACGGGTGATCGATGTCGACTTCAAGGACCTGAAGAACGGCCAGTACAAGATCATCAGCTTCTACGCCAAGAAAGCCCGCGGGATGATGAGCCGCTTCGTGATCCAGGAGCGGATCAACGATCCCGAGCAGCTCAAGCGCTTCGACGTGCAGGGCTACTACTACAGCCCCGAACAGTCGAAGCCGGACCACCTGGTGTTCCTGCGCGATCACGCCGAGTAATCCCCTCCCCTCTCCCCCTCCCTTGTAGGAGCCAGCTTGCTGGCGAACAGCTGCGACGCGGTAGTGGCTGGTTCGCCAGCAAGCTGGCTCCTACAATGTAAAAACGCCAATACTTGGGCGCCATAAATCCAGCACATCTATTCTTATCGCAAAACGCCATAAGACCGTTCGTAGTTTTTTGACGATTTTTGAAAAATATTTTCGCATGCTGGCCTAAGACCATCCCACCTCGACTTCCCCCTTTATATACGGGGGCAAAACTGTCCCGTGCTATCAATTTGAAAGTATTTCCCCCTGAAGAAATATTTAGAAATCTTTCATCTCGGCGGAACTCACCCCGGAACTTCTGCTGCGCTTCATCGCTCATAGCACCCGTAACGAGTTTCAAGCGCCAAGCGTAAGAGATGACTTACAGATGACAGATGCTCGGTATTACACCGAACTTCTAAAACTTCAGAGGTGGCAATGGACATGCCGTACAGCGAACGCCAGGAAGGCCGAACGCACCCCTTAATGACCGTCCTAGTGGTTGATTTCAAAGGATTTATCCACTTGAAAAAACAAGCACAGCAGCGCGACAAATAGCGCACTGCAATAAAGACGGCTGCATTTCAGGGCACGTCACTTAAATACTGGCCTTTGACTGCCAACTTCGAGCGCACAACTTTCTGCGCTCCGGATTTATTCATGCCTGCGTTCGGTGAAGTGTCATTTCGCCATGAATCCGTTCGCCCAGTAATTGTTGGTCAATCAACCCGATCGGCTCTTCCCCGAAGGGCTGGCGTGATAAACACACGAGGTGATTACGATGCGTATCAGCATCTTTGGTTTGGGTTATGTGGGTGCGGTGTGTGCGGGCTGCCTGTCGGCACGCGGCCATGACGTGATCGGTGTGGACGTGTCCAGCACCAAGATCGACCTGATCAACCAGGGCAAGTCACCCATCGTCGAACCGGGCCTCGAAGCGCTGCTGCAACAGGGCATCGCCAATGGCCGCCTGCGTGGCACCACCGACTTCGCCGAAGCCATCCGCGCCAGCGACGTGTCGATGATCTGCGTGGGTACGCCAAGCAAGAAGAACGGCGACCTGGGCCTGGAGTACATCGAGTCGGTCTGCCGCGAGATTGGCTTCGTGCTGCGTGACAGCACCCGCCGCCACACCATCGTCGTGCGCAGCACCGTGCTGCCGGGCACCGTCAAGAACGTGGTGATCCCCATCCTCGAGGACTGCTCGGGCAAGAAGGCCGGCGTCGACTTTGGTGTGGCGGTCAACCCCGAGTTCCTGCGCGAAAGCACCGCGATCAAGGACTACGACCAGCCACCGATGACGGTCATCGGCGAGTTGGACAGCGCCAGCGGCGACGTCCTGCAGGCCCTGTACCAGGAGCTGGACGCGCCGATCATTCGCAAGCCGATCGAAGTGGCCGAGATGATCAAGTACACCTGCAACGTCTGGCACGCCACCAAGGTTACCTTCGCCAACGAGATCGGCAACATCGCCAAGGCGGTGGGCGTCGACGGTCGCGAGGTGATGGACGTGGTCTGCCAGGACAAGGCGCTGAACCTGTCCCAGTACTACATGCGCCCAGGCTTCGCCTTCGGCGGCTCGTGCCTGCCCAAGGACGTGCGCGCCCTCACTTACCGCGCCGCCAGCCTCGACGTGAAGGCGCCGCTGCTCGACTCGCTGATGCGCAGCAACGAGTCCCAGGTGCAGAACGCTTTCGACATCATCGAAAGCCACGACAAGCGCAAGGTCGCCCTGCTCGGCCTGAGTTTCAAGGCCGGTACCGACGACCTGCGCGAAAGCCCGCTGGTGGAGCTGGCCGAGCGCCTGATCGGCAAGGGCTACGAGCTGAACATCTACGACCAGAACGTCCAGTACGCCCGCGTCCACGGCGCCAACAAGGACTACATCGAGTCGAAGATTCCCCACGTCTCATCCTTGCTCAACGCCGACTTCGACCAGGTGGTGAGCAACGCCGAGATCATCGTGCTGGGCAACCGTGACGAGCAGTTCCGCGCCCTGGCCCAGCAGGCGCCGGAAGGCAAGCAGGTGATCGACCTGGTCGGCTTCATGAGCAAGCCGACCTGCGCCACCAGCCGCACCGAAGGTATCTGCTGGTAAACCCGGCAGGGCGGCGCGTCCCTCCCCAGCGCGCCGCCCTCGCCCCCTGAATTCTCGACGGATGCCGAACATGCAAAGGCTTCAGACCCTGCTGCTGCAATGCGCCGGCTGGCTGCTCTACATGAGCCTGCTGATGCTGATCGCCCTGGCGCTGCCCAGCGACATCTTCGACTCGCAATCGAAGCATTTCATCTTCCTGGTCGGCGCCGTCGGCATCTGGCGCTACTCCATGGGCGCCACCCATTTCATCCGCGGCATGCTGTTCCTGTACATCGTCTACCCGTATCTGCGGCGCAAAGTGCAGAAGCTGGGCAAGGCCGCCGACCCGTCGCACGTGTACCTGATGGTCACCAGCTTTCGCATCGAAGCCCTGACCACCGCCCAGGTCTACAGCTCGGTGATCCGCGAGGCGATCGACTGCGGCTACCCCACCACCGTGGTCTGCTCGTTGGTAGAGAAGTCCGACGAGTTGCTGGTGAAAAGCCTGTGGGCCAAGTACAACCCGCCCGCCCACGTCACCCTGGACATCGTGCGCATCGCCGGTACCGGCAAGCGCGACGGCCTGGCCTATGGTTTCCGCGCCATCTCGCGGATGCTGCCGGACGAGAACGCCGTGGTGGCGGTGATCGACGGCGACACCGTGCTGGCCGAGGGCGTGGTACGCAAGACCGTGCCGTGGTTCCGCCTGTACCCCAACGTCGGTGGCCTGACCACCAACGAATTCTGCGAAGTGCGCGGCGGCTACATCATGAGCGAGTGGCACAAGCTGCGCTTCGCCCAGCGCCACATCAACATGTGCTCGATGGCCCTGAGCAAGCGCGTGCTGACCATGACCGGGCGTATGTCGATGTTCCGCGCCAGCGTAGTGACCAACCCCGAGTTCATCGCCGACGTCGAGAGCGACTCGCTGATGCACTGGCGCCTGGGCCGCTTCAAGTTCCTCACCGGCGACGACAAGTCCAGCTGGTTCAGCCTGATGCGCCTGGGCTACGACACCTTCTACGTGCCGGACGCCGCCATCAACACGGTCGAGCACCCGCCGGAGAAGAGCTTCGTCAAGGCCAGCCGCAAGCTGATGTACCGCTGGTACGGCAACAACCTGCGGCAGAACTCCCGCGCCTTGGGCCTGGGCCTCAAGCGCCTGGGGCTGTTCACCAGCATCGTGCTGCTCGACCAGCGCGTGTCGATGTGGACCAGCCTGCTGGGGTTGACCGTGGCGGTGATCGCCAGCTTCAAGTTCGGCCTGCAGTTCCTGCTGGTGTACCTGCTGTGGATCGGTATCACCCGCCTGATCCTCACCGTGATGCTGCTGTGCTCGGGCCACAACGTCGGCCCGGCCTACCCGCTGATTCTCTATTACAACCAGATCGTCGGCGCGGTGATGAAGATCTACGTGTTCTTCCGCCTCGACAAGCAGTCCTGGACCCGCCAGCCCACTGCCCTGAAGCGCGACCTGGCCAGCTTTCAACAATGGTTCAACACCTGGTCCTCGCGGACCATGACCTTCTCGGCCGCGAGCATCTTCGTCGCCGTGCTGTTCATGGTCGTGTGAGCCACCCCGGATCGGATAACAGGAACGAATATCGCCATGAATACCGCCGTGAACGTCAATGTCGTGCATGAGTCCGAAGCGCAGCGCCAGCACGCCCGGGTCCGCATCCCCGCCAAGCTGCGCTACCTGGACGGCAACCGCGAGCCGCACGAAGTGAAGGTTGACGACCTGTCCGCCGGGGGCCTGTCCTTCCACGCCAAGAAAGCCCTGCCAGTGAACGAGGTGCTGCGTGGCCGCCTGCAATTCGTGGTCGACAACCTTGGGCTGTCGATGGATGTCGAGATCCTGGTGCGCACCAGCAACACCGAGACCGGCCGCACCGGCGCCGAATTCCAGAACCTCGAACCACGTGACATTGCCACCCTGCGCCACATCATCACCAGCCACCTGTCGGGCGAGCTGATCAGCGTCGGTGATGTGCTCAGTACCTTGCAACGCGACAACTTCACCAAGGCGCGCAAGCAGAAGGACTCGGGCTCGGGCCTGTCGGCGTTCGGCCGCCTGCGCGCGGTCACCGTCACCGCCGGGGTGTTCGTGGTCGGCCTGGTGGCCTTCGGTTTCGTCGCCAAGTCGCTGTACGGCCTGTACTTCGTCAGCCACGCCGAGGCCGGCGTGGTCGCGGTGCCCACCACCAACGTCACCATGCCCCGCGACGGCAGCCTGCAAAGCCTGGTGGAAAGTGGTGCAACGGTGAGCAAGGGCGCGCCGCTGGCGACCTTCAACACCAGCATGCTCGACCTGCTCAAGGGCCACCTGGACGACTCGCAACTGGAGCCTGCCAAGGTCGAGGAACTGTTCGGCAAGCAGCTCTCCGGCACCCTCACCAGCCCCTGCGACTGCGTGGTATCGCGCCAGCTGGTGGACGACGGCCAGTACGCCAGCAAGGGCCAGCCCGTGTTCGCGCTGATCCCGCGCACCACCATCCCGACCGTGGAGGCGCGCTTCAGCTATCGCCAGTTCGACGAGGTGAAGCCGGGTACCCGGGTCAACTTCCAGGTGGCCGGTGAGGATGAAGTGCGTACCGGCCGGATTGTCGGCAGCAGCAGCCTGGATACCGACAACCTGGCTTCCGACATCCGCGTGCAGATCAAGCCCGATGAAAGCCTGCCGGCCGAGCTCGCCGGCCGCCCGGCCGCGGTCAACAGCGACCGTGGGCCGTCGCTCAACTGGCTGATCGACAAGGCCGTGGCCCGCGGGCTGTAAGAGGAACGGACGATGAAACCTTTCAACCGTGATTCTGCCGTGGGGTCGGTGCCGCCTGTATTGCGAGGGCTGCGCCCTCGATCGCGGCTGAAGGCCGCTCCTACAGAGTCCGCGCCAGCCCTGATCGACTCGATCCCCGTAGGAGCGGCCTTCAGCCGCGATCAGGTGCGCAGCACCCGCCCGCTGGCCTGGTGCGCCCTGGCCGCCGCCATCACCCTGGCCGGCTGCACCGGCCTGCCCGACCAGCGCCTGGCCAACGAAGCGCTCAAGCGCGGCGACACCGCCACTGCAGAACGTAACTACAAGGCCCTGGCCGACCTCGGCTACAGCGACGCGCAAGTCGGCCTGGCCGACCTCAACGTCGCCACCCGCGACCCGGCCAAGCTCAAGGAGGCCGAGGCCACCTACCGCGCCGCGGCTGCCACCTCGCCCCGCGCCCAGGCCCGCCTCGGCCGCCTGCTGGTGGCCAAGCCCGACAGCACCCAGGCCGAACGCGAAGAAGCCGAGACCCTGCTCAAGCGCGCGGCGCAACAAGGCGAGGGCAATACCCTGATCCCGCTGGCGATGCTCTACCTGCAATACCCGCAGAGCTTCCCCACCATCAACGCCCAGCAACAGATCGACCAGTGGCGCGCCGCCGGCAACCCCGAGGCGGGCCTGGCCCAGGTGCTGCTCTACCGCACCCAGGGCACCTACGACCAGCACCTGGATGACGTGGAAAAGATCTGCAAGGCGGCCCTGACCACCACCGACATCTGCTACGTCGAGCTGGCCACCGTCTACCAGAAACGCGCCCAGCCCGAGCAGCAGGCCGCATTGCTGGAGCAGCTCAAGGCCGCCCATGCCCGTGGCGCGGTGCCGGCCAGCCGGGTCGACAGCGTCGCCCGCGTGCTGGCCGATCGCAGCCTGGGGCAGACCGACGAAAAGACCGCCAAAGACCTGCTGGAGCACATCGCCCCGGCCAATCCGGCCTCCTGGGTCAGCCTGGCCCAGCTGCTCTACGACTTCCCCGAGCTGGGCGACACCGACCAACTCATGGCCTACATCGACAAGGGCCGCGAGGCCGAGCAGCCCCGCGCCGAGCTGCTGCTGGGCCGCCTCTACTACGAAGGCAAGACCGTGCCGGCCGACGCGCAGAAAGCCGAGCAACACCTGCAGGCCGCCGCCGATGCCGGCGAGATCAGCGCCGACTACTACCTCGGCCAGCTCTACCGCCGAGGCTACCTGGGCAATGTCGAACCGCAGAAAGCCGTCGACCACCTGCTCAACGCCGCCCGTGGCGGCCAGCTCAGCGCCGACTACGCCCTGGCCCAGCTGTTCAGTGAAGGCCACGGCATCCGCACCGAGCCCGCCAACGCCTGGGTGTTCGCCCAGCTGGCCCAGGCCAACCCGTCCGAGCAGTCCAGCGCGCTGCTGCAACAGCTCGACCAGCAACTGACGCCCGCCCAGCGCAGCCAGGCGCAAAACCTGCTGGCCCAGGAAAAGCAGGCCCGCGCCGGCATGCTCCAGCGGGCCAGCACCCCCCTGGCCATCGAAGCACTGCAAGACGACAACGACGACGTAGACGCCGAGGATTCGCTATGACGCTCAACCCCTTCGTGAAAGCCGGCATCGGCCTGGGCTTCGCCCTGCTGTGGTCGATGCCGACCCTCGCCCAGGAAACCGCGCAGAAGAACTTCGGCCTGGACGTGAAGATCACCGGCCAGTCCGAGGACGACCGCGACCTGGGCACCCGCTCCGGCGGCGACGTCAACGGCCTGGGCCTGGACCTGCGCCCGTGGGTGTACGGCGAGCGCGGCAACTGGAGCGCCTACGCCATGGGCCAGGCGGTGGCCGCCACCGACATCATCGAGACCGACACCCTGCGCGCCTCCGACACCGGCGCCGCCATCGACACCGGCGACGACAGCCGCAAGCCGGACAAGAGCTACCTGGCCATGCGCGAGTTCTGGGTCGGCTACAGCGGCTTCACGCCCTACCCCGGCGAGCAGTTGCGCCTCGGCCGCCAGCGCCTGCGCAGCGACGACGGCATGTGGCGCGACACCAACATCGAGGCGCTGAACTGGACCTTCGACACCACCCTGCTCAAGGCCGACCTGGGCGTGGCCCAGCGCTTCAGCGAATACCGCACCGACCTCACCGAACTGGCCCCGGAAGACAAGGACCGCACCCATGTCTACGGCAACATCGCCACGCAATGGACCCCCGGCCACTGGGTCGGCCTGCGCGCCCACCACAGCCACGACGGCGGCAGCCTGAAGAGCCCCGGCGAAACCGTCGACGCCCTCGACAAGACCCGCACCGGCGACCTCACCTGGCTGGGCCTGGAAGCCAACAGCGACGCCTACAACTGGCGCAACGACCATACCGTCAACTACTGGGGCAGCGTCACCTGGCTGACCGGTGACCGCGATACCCTGAGCAGCCAGGCCATCGGCAACGAGCAGGTCGCCACCGGCAAGCAGAGCGGCGACGTCAACGCCTGGGGCACCGACCTGGGCGTCCGCCTGCGCCTGGACCCGCAATGGCAGGTTGGCGCGGCCTATGCCCGGGGCAGCGGCGGCGGTGGCAGCGATGGCTCGAACAACTTCGAGCAGACGGGCCTGGAGAGCAACCGCTCCAACTTCACCGGCACCCGCTCGCGCGTGCACCGCTTCGGCGAAGCTTTCCGCGGCGAGCTGGGCAACCTGCAGGCGGCCACCCTGTTCGCCTCCTGGCAGCTGCGCGACGACTACGACGCCAGCTTCATCTACCACAAGTTCTGGCGTGTCGACGGCAAGCAGAACATCGGCTCCAGCGGCATCAACGCGGTGGTCGACGACGGTGGCATCAACCGCCCGCTGGTGCAGGGCGAGAAAGACCTCGGCCAGGAGATGGACGTGGTGGTGACCAAGTACTTCAAGCAGGGCCTACTGCCCGCCTCGCTGAGCCAGTCGATCGACGAACCGTCGGCCCTGGTGCGCCTGCGCGCCGGCGTGTTCAAGCCAGGCGACGCCTACGGCAAAGAGGCCGACGCGTACATGCACCGCGCCTTCGTCGACGTGATCTGGCGCTACTGAGGCCGGGAGAGGAAGCCATGAACCTGCACCCGAACCTTCGCCACAGCCTGCTCGCCAGCGCCCTGCTGCTGGCCGCCGGCCTCGCCCAGGGCGCCGAGCCCGAGATGGCCAAAGGGCTGCAACAGGCCAAGACCTACACCGTCGCCAGCGCGCCGATAGAGCCGTTGCTGATGGACCCACCCAAGCTGCCCGACCTGTCCGGCTACACCGCCCAGGCCGTGCAGCAGAAGATCGACCGCGCCCACAAGGGCAAGGTCAGCGTGCGCCGCATGCTCCAGGAAGACACCCTCAAAGAGTTCGTCGGCGGCGACAACAAGGGCGCCGAATGGGTGCGCCGCCAGCATGGGATTCCCCAGGCGATCTTCATCGACGACGGGCATGTCGACCTGGTCGAACTCAGCAAGAAAGTGCCCGGCCAGTACCTGCGCGAAACCGCGCCGGGCGTCTACCTCGCCCGCCTGCCGATCGTGGTCGGGCACAAGGGCGTGCTGGAGATCGACGGCAAGGTCAAGGAGCTGCGCCTGTCCGAGGAAGGCGGCGCGTTCATCGTCAACGACGGCAAGCTGTTCGTCACCGACACCAAGGTGACCGGTTGGCGCGAGCGAGCCAATGGCCCGGCCACCTTCCAGAAGCCCGACGCGTTCCGCCCGTTCCTGCTCAGCTGGGGCGGTACCGAGACCTACATCGTCAACAGCAAGATGGCCAGCTTCGGTTACTCGAAGTCCAAGTCCTACGGCGTGAGCATTTCGCAGTACACACCGAACATGGCCAAGCAGATGGGCCGCGCCGAACCCACCGGCTGGATCATCGGCTCCGAGTTCAGTGACATGTGGTACGGCTTCTACTGCTACGAGACCCAGGACTTCGTGGTCAAGGACTCGGTGTACCGCGACAACATCGTCTACGGCATCGACCCCCACGACCGCTCGCACCGCCTGATCATCGCCGGCAACACCGTGTACGGCACCAGGAAAAAGCACGGGATCATCGTCTCGCGCGAGGTCAACGACAGCTGGATCATCAACAACAAGAGCTACGACAACAAGCTCTCCGGCGTGGTGATCGACCGCAACAGCGTCAACAACCTGATCGCCTACAACGAGATCTACCGCAACCACACCGACGGCATCACCTTGTACGAGAGCGGCGACAACCTGATCTGGGGCAACAAGCTGATCAACAACCGCCGCCACGGCATCCGCGTGCGCAACAGCGTGAACATCCGCCTGTACGAGAACGTCGCCATGGCCAACGGCCTGGTGGGGGTGTACGGGCACATCAAGGACCTCTCCGACACCGACCGCGACATCGCCCTCGACCCGTTCGACACCAAGGTGTCGCTGATCGTGGTCGGTGGCGAGCTGGCGGCCAACGGCTCCGGCCCGCTGTCGATCGACTCGCCGCTGTCGGTGGAACTGTACAAGGTGTCGATGCTGATGCCGCGCAAGGCCAACGGCATCAGCTTCAACGGCGTGCTCGGCGAGCGCCAGGACGAAATCCTCGACCTGCTGGTGCGCCAGCAGAAAGCCGTGCTGATCGACCCGGTCGAGCGCCAGACCGAAATGATCGACTAAGGAAGCCCAGACCATGACTCCACACCTGATGAAACTGCTGGGCCTGTCCGCCGCCCTCCTGGCCATCAGCCAGGGCGTGCGCGCCGAGGACGCCAAGCCGCCGACCTTCACCGCCGAGCCCTGCTGCCAGCTGTGCCCCGAAGCCCACGACGCCAACCGCTACACCACGCGTTACCAGCAGAACTTCACCACCCTGGTGCAGGCCCAGGGCGACTGGCTGTTCCGTACCCGTGAAGACCTGCGCACCGAGTTCGACACCACCCCGGGCGGCTACAAGCGCCTGCAGCAGGTGCATGACGCGTTCAAGAAGCGCGGCGTCGAGCTGGTGGTGGTGTACCAGCCGACCCGGGGCCTGGTGAACCGCAATATGCTCAAGCCTGAAGAAAAGGCCGCCTTCGACTACCAGAAGGCCCTGGGCAACTACCAGGCCATGCTCCAGCGCTTCGCCAGGATGGGCTACAACGTGCCTGACCTGTCGCCGCTGACCAACGAGCAACTGGCCGCGGCCGACCAGGGCAAGGACTTCTACTTCCGCGGCGACCAGCACTGGACGCCCTACGGCGCCGAGCGTGCGGCGAAGATCGTCGCCGACACCGTGCACAGGATGCCGGCCTTCGAAGGCATCCCGCGTAAAGCGTTCGAGACCAAGAAGTCCGGGCGCATGGGCAAGACCGGCACCCTGCACAACGTCGCCGGCCAGCTGTGCGGCACCAGCTACGCGGTGCAGTACATGGACCAGTTCGCCACCGAGCCCAAGGGCGGAGCCAGCGGCGGCGACGACCTGTTCGGCGACTCGGGCAATGCGCAGATCACCCTGGTCGGCACCAGCCACAGCGGCAAGAACTACAACTTCTCCGGTTTCCTGGAGCAGTACATCGGCGCCGACGTGCTCAACGTCGCCTTCCCCGGCGGCGGCCTGGAAGGCTCGATGATCCAGTACCTGGGCAGCGAGGAATTCCAGAACAACCCACCGAAGATCCTGATCTGGGAGTTCTCCCCGCTCTACCGCCTGGACCAGGAAACCATCTGGCGGCAGATCCTGGGCTTGCTCGACGACGGCTGCGACGACCGCCCCGCGCAGATGAGCGCCAGCGCCACCCTCAAGCCCGGCAAGAACGAGCTGATGGTCAACGGCAAGGGCGGTGTGATCAAGGACCTGGTCAACCGCAACCATCAATTCGACATCCGCTTCGAGGACACCTCGGTGAAGGTGCTGCAGGCCACCCTCTGGTACCTCAACGGCCGCCACGAGGACATCAAGATCGAGAAGCCCGAGACCTCCGACACCGACGGCCGCTTCGTCTTCCAGATGCGCGAGGACGAGGACTGGGCCGGGCAGAACCTGCTCGCCCTGGAGGTCCAGGGGCCGGAAAGCGGCACCCAGAAAGTCGAAGCGAAACTGTGCAAACGCAACAACTTCGCCGGCAATGCGCAGCACACCGCGCACGCTGGCCAGTGAGGCGACCATGACCATCATCAACAGCAAGACCGCACCCGCCCTGCTCGCCCTCGCCCTGTTCGGCGGCGCGGCGCAGGCCGCGCTGGTGCCGCCCCAGGGTTACTACGAGGGCATCGAGAAGCTCAAGCACAGCGACGGCGACTTCCGCTGCGAAGCCGCGCCCCGGCCCTACACCGGTTCGTTGCGCTTTCGCAGCAAGTACGAAGGCTCGGACAAGGCCCGGGCGACGCTCAACGTTGCCTCGGAAAAAGCCTTCCGCGCCTCCACCAAGGACATCACCACCCTCGAGAAGGGCGTCAGCAAGATGGTCGGCCAGTACATGCGCGACGGCCGCCCGGCGCAGCTCGACTGCGCGCTGACCTGGCTGGGTACCTGGGCGCGCGCCGATGCGCTGATGTCCAGCGACTACAACCACACCGGCAAGTCCATGCGCAAATGGGCGCTGGGCAGCATGAGCGGGTCGTGGCTGCGCTTGAAGTTCTCCAACTCGCAGCCGCTGGCCGCGCACCAGGCCGAGGCCGAGCAGATCGAGAAATGGTTCGCCCGCCTAGCCCAGCAGACCGTGCGTGACTGGAGCGGCCTGCCCCTGGAGAAGATCAACAACCACAGCTACTGGGCGGCCTGGTCGGTGATGGCCACCGCCGTCGCGACGGACCGGCGCGACCTGTTCGACTGGGCGGTGAAGGAATACAAGGTCGGCGCCAACCAGGTCGACGAGCAGGGTTTTTTGCCCAACGAGCTCAAGCGCCGCCAGCGCGCCCTGGCCTACCACAACTACGCCCTGCCGCCGCTGGCGATGATCGCCAGCTTCGCCCAGGCCAATGGCGTGGACCTGCGCAAGGAAAACAACTTCGCCCTGCAACGCCTGGGTGAAGGCGTGCTGGCCGGGGCGCGCGACCCGAGCCAGTTCACCGCCCACGCCGGCGTGAAACAGGACCTGCACGACCTGAAGATCGACAGCAAGTACGCCTGGCTCGAGCCCTGGTGCGCGCTGTACCACTGCGTCGGCGACACCCTGGAACGCAAGCACGACATGCAGCCGTTCGACAGTTTCAGGCTGGGCGGGGATGTGACCCGGGTCTACGACCCGTCCCGAAAATAACGCAAATCCCTGTAGGAGCCGGCTTGCCGGCGATGCAAGGCGAAGCCTTGCCCTGCGATGGTCGGGGCCGCCATGCGGCCCATCGCCGGCAAGCCGGCTCCTACAGGGGAACTAGGTGGCCTTCCGGTTTTTGGCTGGGGGGTTTGGGGGGCGCTTTTGCCCTGGATGCTGTGAACAACAAGGAGAACCGGGATGGTCTTCTCGTCCAATGTGTTCCTGTTCCTGTTCCTGCCGGTTTTCCTCGGCTTGTACTACTTGAGCGGGCAACGCTATCGCAACCTGCTGCTTTTGGTGGCCAGCTACATTTTCTACGCCTGGTGGCGGGTGGACTTCCTCGCCCTGTTCGCCGGGGTCACCCTGTGGAACTACTGGATCGGCCTGAAAGTCGGCGCCGCCGGCGTGCGCACCAAGCCCGCCCAGCGCTGGCTGCTGCTCGGGGTGGCGGTCGACCTGTCGATCCTCGGCTACTTCAAGTACGCCAACTTTGGTGTCGACAGCCTCAACGCCATCATCACCTCGTTCGGGCTGGAGCCGTTCATCCTCACCCACGTGCTGCTGCCGATCGGTATCTCGTTCTATATCTTCGAGTCGATCAGCTACATCATCGACGTGTACCGCGGCGACACCCCGGCCACCCGCAACCTGATCGACTTTGCCGCGTTCGTGGCGATCTTCCCGCACCTGATCGCCGGCCCCGTGCTGCGCTTCAAGGACCTGGTCGACCAGTTCAACAACCGCACCCACACCCTCGACAAGTTCTCCGAAGGCTGCACGCGCTTCATGCAGGGCTTCATCAAGAAGGTGTTCATCGCCGACACCCTGGCGGTGGTCGCCGACCACTGCTTCGCCCTGCAAAACCCGACCACGGGCGATGCCTGGCTCGGCGCCCTGGCCTACACCGCGCAGCTGTACTTCGACTTCTCTGGCTACAGCGACATGGCCATCGGCCTGGGGCTGATGATGGGCTTCCGTTTCATGGAGAACTTCAAGCAGCCATACATCAGCCAGTCGATCACCGAGTTCTGGCGGCGCTGGCACATCAGCCTGTCGACCTGGCTGCGCGACTACCTGTACATCACCCTGGGCGGGAATCGCAAAGGCACCTTCAACACCTACCGCAACCTGTTCCTGACCATGCTGCTGGGCGGGCTGTGGCACGGCGCCAACTTCACCTACATCCTCTGGGGCGCCTGGCACGGCATGTGGCTGGCCATCGAGCGGGCGCTGGGCCTGGACACCAACCCGCAGCGCTTCAACCCGGTGAAGTGGGCCTTCACCTTCCTGCTGGTGGTGGTCGGCTGGGTGATCTTCCGCGCCGAGAACCTGCACGTGGCCGCACGCATGTACGGCGCCATGTTCAGCTTCGGCGACTGGCAGCTGTCGGAGCTCAACCGCGCCAACCTCACCGGCCTGCAAGTGGCCACGCTGGTGGTCGCCTACCTGACCCTGGCGTTCTTCGGCCTGCGCGATTTCTACAGCAATGCCAAACCAACCCCCAAGGCCACCCCGGTGCAGGTCAATGCCGACGGCTCGGTGGGCCTGGACTGGACGCGGATCATGACCCGCGCCCTGGTGCTGCTGCTGTTCGTCGCCTCGGTGCTCAAGCTCTCGGCGCAGAGCTACTCGCCGTTCCTCTACTTCCAGTTCTGAGGCCCTGATCATGAACCGGACACTTCGTATCACGTACTCGCTGTCGTTCATGGGCCTGCTGGTCGGGCTTGGCGCCTGGTCGGTCGGCGGGTTGGACAGCTTCACCCGCACCGGGCAGATGACCCTGCTCGACGGCAAGCTGGCCAAGGCCGCCGAAACCCACTACGACGAGCAGTTCCCGATCAAGCGCATCGGCACCAACCTGTGGGCCGCGCTGGACTTCAAGCTGTTCAACGAAGGCCGCCCCGGCGTGGTGCTGGGCCGCGACCAGTGGCTGTTCAGCGACGAGGAGTTCAAGCCCACCGCCGGCGCCGAGCAACAGATGCAGGACAACCTGGCGCTGGTGCGCGGCATTCGCGATGCCCTGCAGCGCCAAGGCACCGAGCTGGTGCTGGCGATCGTACCGGCCAAGGCGCGCCTTTATTCCGAGTACATCGGCAAGGAAACACCGGCCAGCCTGCACGACGAGCTGTTCAACCAGTTCCATGCCCAGGCGCGCCAGGCCAATGTGTTCGCCCCCGACCTGCTGGCACCGCTGGAGCAGGCCAAGGCCCGCGGCCAGGTGTTCCTGCGCACCGACACCCACTGGACGCCGATGGGCGCCGAGGTGGTGGCGCAGGCTATCGCCGAAGCGGTCAACCGCCAGCAACTGCTCAGCGGCGAGCCCCAGGCCTTCATCACCGAAGCCGGCGCCACGGCGCCTTACAAAGGCGACCTGACCAACTTCCTGCCACTCGACCCGCTGTTCAGCAACCTGTTGCCGAGCCCGGACAACCTGCAGCAGCGCAAGACCCACCCGGTGCAGGCCGAAGGCGAAGGCGGCGACGCCCTGTTCGCCGACAGCCGGATCCCGGTGGCGCTGGTGGGCACCAGCTACAGCGCCAACCCGCACTGGAACTTCCTCGGCGCCCTGCAGCAGGCCCTGCGCAGCGACGTCGCCAACTACGCCGAGGACGGCCACGGCCCGCTGCTGCCAATGCTCAAGTACCTGCAAAGCGATGCCTTCAAGCACACCCCGCCACAAGTCGTGGTGTGGGAATTCCCCGAACGTTATCTGCCAATGAAGAGCGATCTCGGCGCCTTCGATCCGCAGTGGATCGCGCAGCTGAAGAACGCCAGCAAGTCCGAAGCCAACCTGGCCCTGTCGTCCAACCGGACCGACCACTGAAGATAGAGAGGAACACGCACATGACTACCAAGACTCACATTGCCAAAGCCCTCACCCTCGCGGCGGGCCTGTCCCTGGCCTCGCTGCAGGCCTTCGCCGGCGCCGACGCCGCCCTCTACGGCCCGAGCGCACCGAAGGGCTCGACCTTCGTGCGCCTGTACAACGCCGCCAGCGCCCCCGCTGCTGCCTCCGTGGGCAACACCCAGATCAAGCAGGTCGGCGCCCAGGCCAGCAGCGACTTCAGCTTCCTGCCCGGTGGCGACTACACCGCCCAGGTGGGTGGCAAGAGCGTCCCGGTGAAACTGGCCGCCGACAAGTACTACACCCTGGTCAACAGCAGCGGCGGCAACCCGCAACTGATCGAGGAGCCACCGTTCAAGAACAAGCAGAAGGCCCTGGTGCGCGTGCAGAACCTCAGCGACCAGCCACTGACCCTGAAGACCGCCGACGGCAAGACCGAAGTGGTCAGCCCGGTGGCGGCCAAGGGCCGTGGCGAGCGCGAGATCAACCCGGTCAAGGTCAACCTGGCCCTGTACCAAGGCGACAAGAAAGTCGGCGACGTCAAGCCCGTCGCCCTGGCGCGCGGCGAAGCCGCCGTGCTGTACGTCACCGGCTCCGGCAGCAGCCTGTCGCCGGTGTGGGTCACCCGTCCCGTAGCCACTAACTGATCCCTGCCTTTCACAACCTTATTGGAGAAACGACATGATCCCGGTAATTCTTTCTGGTGGTAGCGGTTCCCGTCTGTGGCCTCTGTCGCGCAAGCAGTTCCCCAAGCAGTTCCTGGCCCTGACCGGCGAGCACACGCTGTTCCAGCAGACCATCGAGCGCCTGGTGTTCGAAGGCATGGACACCCCCATCGTGGTCTGCAACAAGGACCACAAGTTCATCGTCCAGGAGCAGCTGAACGCGTTGAAGCTGGAAACCCAGGCGATCCTCATGGAGCCGTTCGGTCGCAATACCGCGCCGGCGGTGGCCATGACCGCGATGAAACTGGTCAACGAAGGCCGTGACGAACTGATGCTGGTGCTGCCGGCCGACCATGTGATCGAGGACCAGAAGGCCCTGCAACGCGCCCTGGCCCTGGCCACCGTGGCCGCCGAGCGCGGCGAGATGGTGCTGTTCGGCGTGCCGGCGACCAAGCCCGAGACCGGCTATGGCTACATCCGCTCCAGCCAGGACGCACTGCTGCCCGAGGGCGTGGCGCGGGTCGCGCAGTTCGTCGAGAAGCCTGACGAGAAACGCGCCAACGAGTTCGTCCACGCCGGTGGCTACTTCTGGAACAGCGGCATGTTCCTGTTCCGTGCCAGCCGTTTCCTCGAAGAGCTGAAGAAGCACGACCCGGACATCTACGACACCTGCCTGCTGGCCCTGGAGCGCAGCGACGAGGCCGGCGATGTGCTGAGCATCGACGAAGCCACCTTCGCCTGCTGCCCGGACAACTCCATCGACTACGCGGTGATGGAGAAGACCCAGCGTGCCTGCGTGGTACCGCTTTCGGCCGGCTGGAGCGACGTCGGCTGCTGGTCGTCGCTGTGGGATGTGCATGAGAAGGATGACAACGGCAACGTCACCAAGGGCGACGTGGTGGTGCAGGACAGCCGCAACTGCATGATCCACGGCAATGGCAAGCTGGTGTCGGTGATTGGTTTGGAGAACATCGTGGTGGTCGAGACCAAGGACGCCATGATGATCGCCCACAAGGACAAGGTTCAGGGGGTCAAGCAGTTGGTCAGCACCCTCGATGCCCAGGGCCGCACGGAAACCCAGAACCACCTGGAGGTGTACCGCCCTTGGGGCTCGTACGACTCGGTGGACATGGGCGGGCGCTTCCAGGTCAAGCACATCACCGTCAAGCCGGGCGCCAGCCTGTCGCTGCAGATGCACCACCACCGTGCCGAGCACTGGATCGTGGTGAGCGGCACCGCCGAGGTGACCTGTGACGAGAACGTGTTCCTGCTCACCGAGAACCAGTCCACCTACATCCCCATCGCCTCGGTGCACCGCCTGCGCAACCCGGGCAAGATCCCGCTGGAGATCATCGAGGTGCAGTCCGGAAGCTACCTGGGCGAGGATGATATCGAGCGGTTCGAGGATGTGTACGGGCGCACTTCGACGCCGGTGGAGCGTGGGGTATCGGTGAAGACCATCGCTCAGTAAGCGCGGCCGGTTCGCCGGCAAGCCGGCTCCTACAGGTCCGCGCGACCCTTGTAGGAGCCGGCTTGCCGGCGAATTTTGAGACATCCCCCATTTCCCGCTAGGATGAGCAAATCATCGCCACCAAGGCCTGCACCACCATGATCATCGGCGCCCTGCTCGTCCTCACCTGGCTGGTCCTGCTGTTGCGCTACCCGTCCAAAGCCCTGCCCATTTCCCTGGCGGCCGTGTGCGGCCTGGGCCTGGTGGCCCTCGGGGTGGCCTGGCAGGACACCCGCGAGGCCTCGCAGTTGGCCCGCCTGGACCTGCGCCTGACCTACGCTCCCGACCAGTGCCCCGCCGACCGCGCCCTGCAAGTGCACATGAAGAACGGCAACCAGGCCCCGCTCACCGAACTGCGCTGGCGCGTCGGCGCCTACGCGCCGGGCGACACCGTGAACCTCGCCGAGAACGCCTACAGCGCTCCACGCTATCGCGGCCCAGGCGACCTGCAACCAGGCAGCGAGTGGCGCGACTGCCTGCCACTGCCACCGCTGCGTTCGGGTTATCGGCCGCAGAACCTGGAGTTTCGCGCCGAGCACCTGCAAGGTACATTCGCCAATTGATCGATTGTCTTTACCGGCCCTTTCGCCGGCAAGCCGACTCCTACATTCCGCTGTAGGAGCCGGCTTGCCGGCGAAAGGGCCGGCAAGCCACCCCACTTTTCTGCCGACAGGTCCCCTGCATGCCCACCGTCCTGATCACCGGTTGTTCGAGCGGCATCGGCCGCGCCCTGGCCGACGCCTTCCGCGATGCCGGCCATGAAGTCTGGGCCACCGCCCGCAAGGCACAGGATGTCGAGCAACTGGCCGCCGCCGGCTTCAATGCCCGGCAACTGGACGTCAACGACGCTGTTGCCCTCGCCCAGCTGGCCGAAGAGCTGCAAAGCCTCGACATCCTGATCAACAACGCCGGCTACGGCGCCATGGGCCCGCTGTTGGACGGCGGCGTCGAAGCCATGCGCCAACAGTTCGAGACCAACGTCTTCGCCCTGGTCGGCGTGACCCGCGCGCTGTTCCCGCTGCTGCGCCGCGCCCGTGGGCTGGTGGTGAACATCGGCAGTGTCTCCGGCGTGCTGGTGACGCCGTTCGCCGGTGCCTACTGCGCCTCGAAAGCCGCCGTGCACGGGCTGAGCGATGCCCTGCGCCTGGAGCTGTCGCCGTTTGGCATCCGGGTGATGGAAGTGCAGCCTGGCGCGATCGCCTCGCAGTTCGCCAGCAATGCGCAACAGCAGGCCGAGCAGGTGCTGGCGGCCGACTCGCCGTGGTGGCCGTTGCGTGAACAGGTGCAGGCGCGGGCTCGGGCGTCGCAGGATCACCCGACGCCTGCGGCGGTGTTTGCCCAGGGGTTGCTGGCCGCGACGCGCAAGTCGCCGACGCCGGCTTTGGTGCGGTTGGGGAATGGCAGCACGGCCTTGCCGTTGATGGCCCGGCTGTTGCCGCAGCGCCTGCTGGACTGGGTGTTGCGCAAGCGCTTTGGATTGTTGCGGCCGTTGTGAATGGGGCAACGATTGATCTGTAGGAGCGGCTTTAGCCGCGATGAGGGCAGCACGGTGCCTGGCACCCGCTTCGCGGGTGATCGCGGCTGAAGCCGCTCCTACAGAGGTCGTATCAGGTGATGAGCGGCCCCGCTCAAGCCCGGTCGAACGCCTGCCAGCCGCCACCCAGCGCCTTGTACAACCCCACCAGCGCCTGCGACACCGCCGCCGAGCTGTCGATCCATTGCTCCTCGCTGGCCAGCAATGCCGACTGCACCGTCAGCACATTGAGAAAGTCCACCGCCCCTTCCACGTACTGGCGCTGCGCGGTCTCCAGCGCAATGCGGTTCTGCCGCACCGCCTCGGCCAGGTGATCGCGACGCAACTGGCTGGCGTTGTACAGCCGCAACACATCGTCGATCTCATGCCAGGCACCGAGCACCACCTTGCGGTAGTTCAGCGCCGCCTCCTGCTGCTGCGCCTCGCGCAGCTCCAGCGTGCCCTTGAGCCGTCCGCCTTCGAAGATCGGCAGCGACAGCTGCGGCCCGAAGGCAAACCTTCGCGAATCCCAGGCGCCGAAATCAGACAACTGCATGGCCTGGAAACCGACGCTGCCGGACAGGCGGATGCTCGGATAGAAATCGGCCTTGGCCACCCCGATGCTGGCCGTGGCCGCATGCAACCGCGCCTCGGCCTGGCGGATATCCGGCCGGCGTTCGGCCAGTTCCGAAGGCACGCCAATGGCGAACCGCTGCTGCGGCGCAGGCAAGTCACCTGTCTGCAACAACTCACCCTGCAAGCTGCGCGGCGGTTCGGCGGCCAGCAGGCTCAACGCGTTGATCAGGTCATCGCGGCGAGCTTCGAGCGTCGGCAGGCGCGACTCGATCGAGGCCACCTGGGCGCTGGCCTGGGCCACATCCAAGCGCGTGGCAACGCCTTCGGCCTGGCGATCCTCGGACAGTTTCAGGCTGTGCCGGGCGACCTTGAGGTTGTCCTGGGTCACTTCCAGCGTGTGCTGCACGGCACGCAGTTGGATGTAGTTGCCCGCCGTCTCCGACAGCAACGCCAGCAGCACACCACGACGGTCGTTCTCGGCGACCTCGACCGTGGCGTCAGCTGCTTCGACCTGACGGCGCACGCGCCCCCACAGGTCCAGCTCCCAGCCGGCCACCAGGTCGCCCTGCCACAGGTTGTACGCTGACTTGCCCGCCTTGCCGGACGGGTCGTTCAACCCTTCGGCGCTGTTGCGCGCACGGCTGTAGCCGGCGTTCACATCCACCGACGGCGCCTCGTCGGCGGCCACGGTGCTGCGCAGGGCACGGCTCTGCAGCAGGCGCGCGCTGGCCATGCGCAGGTCGAGGTTGCGCTCGGTGACCTTCTGGATCAGCGCGCTCAACCGAGGGTCGTGAAAACTGTCCCACCAGCGCAGCTCCAGGGGCTCGGTCGAGGGTTGGCTGGCCGCCGCCTCGCCTTGCAGCGCGGCCCAGGCCTTCGGCGCCTCGCTGTCCGGGCGCTGGAAGTCCGGCCCGAGGGTGCAGCCGGCCAGCAACACGGCCAACAACATGGGGCTCAGGTGTAAGGCCGGGGCCGCTGCGCGCCCCTTTCGCGGCACAAGGCCGCTCCTACAGGCGACCGCGATCCTCTGTAGGAGCGGCCTTGTGCCGCGAAAAGGCTGCGCAGCAGCCCCGGCGCTCTCAATTTTTTCAACCACATTGCTCATCGCGCGGTCACCTCTTTACCCGCAAACTTGTCGCCCCGGGTATCGATGACCGCCTCCACCGACATGCCCACGCGCAGGCGTTCGAGCAACGGCTGACCGTCATCGAAGACGATCTTCACCGGAATGCGCTGCACCACCTTGGTGAAGTTACCGGTGGCGTTGTCCGGTTTCACCGCGGCAAAGGTCACGCCGGTGGCCGGGGCGATGCTCTCGACATGGCCCTGGAGTTTCTCGCCGGAGAAAGTATCGACCGTGATGCTCACCGGCTGGCCCGGCTGCACATGGGTCAGCTGGGTTTCCTGGAAGTTGCCGACGATATAGGCATGGGCCAGCGGCACCACCGACAGCAGGCGCGCCCCCGGATTGACGTAGGCCCCGACGCGCAAGGCGCGCTCACCGACCATGCCGTCCACCGGCGCGGTGATGCGGGTGTAGGACAGGTCCAGCTGTGCCTTTTCCAGCCCCGCCTCGGCCCGCTTCAATTGCCCGTCGGCACTGGCCACCTGGGCCTGAAGGATGTCCACTTGCTTGCGCGTGGCCACCAGCGCCGCCTGGGTGTTGGCCAGCTGGGCGCGGGCCTGGTCGACCCGGCTGCGCGCCTGCTGGGCGTTCTGCACGGTGCCGGCGCCCTGCTCGGCCAGGCGGCCGTAGCGGGTCACTTCGTGGTCGGCGAAGGCCGCCTCGGCCTGGGCCGCCTTCACCGCGGCCTCGGCCTGGGCGATCAGCGCGGCCTGGCGCTCGAGGGTGGCGCGGGCATCCAGGCTCTGGGCCTTGGCCACCAGCAACTGGGCCTGGGCGGCGTCGAGGGCGGCCTGGTAGTCACGCGCATCGATGGTTGCCAGCAACTGGCCGGCCTTCACCTGCTGGTTGTCTTCCACCAGCACCTCCTTGACGAAGCCGGCGACTTTGGGTGCGACCACGGTGTAGTCGGCGGTCACGTAGGCGTCATTGGTGCGTTGCCGATGATCACTGCCGACCAGCCAGGGCCCGAGGGTGGCGGCCAGCACGGCGACGGCGAGCACCGAGCCGATGAGGAGTGTCTTGCGCTTGTTGGTCATTTTCGGTTTCTCGAATTCAGCCACGGGCTCAGGCCACCGCACGCGGTGGGTAGATCCGGGTAGGCACGAAGGGGATCAGGCAGATCAGGGCGATGGCGAAGCACGCCATCACCAGGTACAGGTCGGCCGAGGTCAGCACCAGGGCCTGTTCATGGATGCGCCTGGCCAGGCCAGCGGCGCTGTCGTCGACCAGGGGCGCGTTGCCCAGGCTGTCGACCAGGTGGTTGGAATGGAAATGCCGGCGCACGGTGCCCAAGACATCGAGCAGGCCGCCGGCGATCACCGCCGACAAACCCTTGACCGTGTTGAACCAGGCGGAGGCGAACGGCCCTTCCTGCGGGGTCATGCCGTTGGTGGAGAGCATCAGCAGCGGCAGCACCGCCATCGGCTGGCCGAACACCTGCAGCAGGTAGAACGGGTAGAAATCGCCACGGATCCACTGCGAGGTCAGCAGGCTGCTGCCCACGCACGAGGCCGCCAGCATCGCCAGGCCGGTGGCCAGCACCCAGCGGCAGTCCACCGCGCGGATGTTGCACAGTGCCGCGGTCAACGGCAAAGCGATCAGTTGCGGCATGGCCACCAGCATCATCAGCGGGCTGGTCTGCGCCGGGCGGTAGCCCTGGATCTGCGCCAGGTACGCCGATGGGATGCTGCCCACGCCCGACAGCACGATCAGCACGCCGGCCAGGGTCAACAGGGCGAAGCTCAGGTTGCGCCGGGTCAGCATGCGCAGCTGGAAGAACGGCAGTGGCTCGGACCACTCGTTGTACAGGAACAGCACCAGCAACAGCAGGCCACCGCCGAGCAGCCAGCAGATCAATGGTGAATCGAACCAGCCCCAGCGGTCGCCCAGCGACAGCCCGAGGACGATGCCGCTGATCGCCGGCAGGCCGAGCAGCACGCCGCGCCAGTCGAACTGCTTGAAACGCTCCAGGCGCAACGGGTCCTGGGGCAGGCCCCAGCCGACGCAGAAGATCGCCAGCAGCGACGGCAGGATGATCTGCCAGAACGCCCACTGCCAACCGACGTACTCGGTCCATAGGCCCGCCAGCGGCGTGCCGAGGTTGGGCCCGAAGGTGGCGGTCAGGGCATAGCAGGCCAGGCCGTAGACCTTGATGCCCGGCGGCAGGAAGCGCAGCGCCACGCTCATCAGCATCGGTGGCAAGGCGCCCGAGGCGAAACCTTGCAGCACGCGCAGCAGCATCAGGCTGTGCAGGTCGGGGGCGAAGGGCTGGATCAGGCCCAGCACGGCGAACAGGCCGACAGCGCTCATGGTGAAGCGGCGCAACGAGAAGGTGGTGGCCAGCCAGGGCGCGAAGGCCATGGCCGAGACCGAGGCGGCGCTGTACACCGCCAGCAGCCAGGCCCCCTCGTCGGCGCCGATGCCCATGGCGCCGCGGATGTCGCCCAGGGAAATCTTGGTCACCGCCTCGTTGAGCCCGGCGCACAGCACCGCCAGCAACACGCCGAACAGCCCCACCACCACCCGCAGGCCGAATGCCGTCTGCGCAGGGGCGGCCGGCGCGGGGGCGGCGGCCAGCGCGGCGGAAGGCGCGGTCAGGGAACTCATGGATAGACATCTCCAGCAACAAATTCAGGGCTGGGAGAAGTCTAAGAAGGTCGAATGCTGACGAAAACTGACTTGTTGGCAGGTTTATGTTGCGCCAGACGCAATCGGCAGGGCTCGATCTCTGTAGGAGCGGCCTTGTGCCGCGAAAGGGCCGCAAAGCGGCCCCGGCATGTTATGCGTCACCGTTGAAATCTTGGGGCCGCTGCGCAGCCCTTTCGCGGCTCAAGGCCGCTCCTACAGGGCCCTGCAAGTCTCAAGTGATACTCAAGGCTCACTCGCGCAGCAGGCGCGCATGGTCTGGCGCAACCAGCGGTGCGCCGGGTCGTTGTCGAAGCGTGGGTGCCAGGCCTGCATCACCCGTACTTTCTCCAACGGCACCGGAATTTCGAACGACCGCAGCGGCAGGCCGAACTTCTTCACGCTGCCCAGGATGTTCGCCGGCATCGGCAGGATCAAATCCGATTCGGGCAGCGAGAACATCGCCGAATGGAAACTCGGCGTGATCAACGCCACCCGCCGCTGCACGCCATGGCTGCCCAGTTCCACGTCGATCGGCCCGTTGGCCCGCCCGCGCCGCGACACGCTGATCTGCGGGTACAGGGCAAAACGCTCCGGGGTGATCGCAGCGTCGAAGATCGGGTGGTCCGCCCGCGCCAGCCCGACGAACCAGGTGTCGAACAGGCTCTGCACCTTGATCTCCGGCCCCAGCTCGATGCTCGAGCTGACCACCAGGTCGATCTGCCCATGGCGCAGTACCAGGTCGTCGTCGCCCTGGTGCTCGGGGACGAAGCGCAGCACGGTATTCGGCGCCTGAGCGAGCATCATGTGCAGCAGGCGAGCGCCATAGAGGGCGATGAACAGGTCGTTGGTGCGAATGTTGAAAGCACGGTCGAGGTTCGGCAGGTCGACCTCGTCGCCGCTGCGGAACACCAGCCCGGCCTGTTCCACCAGCGCCCGCACCTGGTCGCGCAGGGCCAGCGCCCGGGGCGTCGGCACCAGGCCACGGCCGGCGCGCACCAGGATCGGGTCGCCCATGGCCTCGCGGATGCGCCCGAGGGTGCGGCTCATGGCTGCCGGGCTCAAGTTCATGCGCTGGGCGGCACCGACCACGCTGCCCTCATCGAGCAGGGCATCGAGGGCGACGAGCAGGTTCATGTCCGGGAGTTGCATGGCCGTTTTCCGTGACAGCTGTGGGAAACGCGATGGTATCAGGTTGCTGGATTGCGTCAGGCGCAATGGCACCGTGCGTGGGGGGCCATTTATTCGAGCGTGGAATGCATCAAGAATGGCGTGGCCCTCTTCGCGGGCACAGCCAGCACACCCGCCAGCCCTGTTCAAGGAATCCCCATGCCCCGCCCGGTTCTGATCGCCATCGACGCCTCCCCCGCCAGCCACACCCTGCTCGACCTCGCCCGCCGCTACTGCCGCCCGGGCGAACACACCCTGCACGTGCTGCTGGCCATCGACGCGACCTTCGCCGTGCACGGCCACCCCAGCGCCTATACCGAAGAAGAGCAGGAAGAGTACCCCGCCGCCTGCGATGAACAGCAACTGGCCGAACGCGCTGTGGCAAGCGCCGTGCACACCCTGCGCGAAGCCGGGTTCGACAGCCTGGGCTGCCTGGTTGCCGATCAGCCGGTGGAGGCCATCATCGCCAAGGCTGGGGAACTGGAGTGCGAGCTGGTCATCATGGGCCACCGCCACCTGTCGCGGCTGGGGCGGCTGCTGGATCCGTCGATCAGTGCCAAGGTGATCGACCGGATCGATGTGCCGGTATTGGTAGGTGCCGCGGTCAGCATCAGCCCTCGCTTGGTTTGACCACCACCGTGCACGTGGTCCCGGCCGCCAGCAGGAACCCCTCCGGCACCTCGTCGATGTGAATCCGCACCGGCACCCGCTGCGCCAGCCGCACCCAGTTGAAGGTCGGGTTCACATCGGCGATCAGCTCGCGGCTTTGCGGGTTGTCGCGGTCGTAGATACCCCGGGCGATGCTCTCCACATGCCCTTTGATGCGCTCGCCGCTCATCATCTGCAACTCGGCCACATCACCCACTTTCACATGGGGCAGCTTGGTCTCCTCGAAGAAGCCATACACCCAGAACGACTGCTCATCCACCACCGCCATCACCGCCTCGCCGGTGCGGGCGTAGTCACCCTTGTGGATATTCAGGTTGGTCACGTAGCCATCGACGGTGGCGACGATCTGCGTGCGTTTGAGGTTCAGCTCGGCGGCGGCCAGCTGGGCCTGGGCGTGATGGTAGTCGGCCAGCGCCGAGTCGGCGATGTTGCTGGCGTCGTCGCGGTTCTCCTTCGAGATCACCAGGTTGTCCATATCGGCACGGCGCTTGGCGTTGACCTTGCGCATCTCCCAGGTGGCCTTGCGCGAAGCCACCAGTGCCTTGGCCTGGTCCACCGCCAGTTGGTAGTGCTCGGGGTCGATGCGGATCAGCACATCGCCCTTCTTCACCCGCTGGTTATCCTTGACCGGCACATCCACCACATAGCCCGGCACGTCGGCGGCGACGTTGATGATATCGGCGCGCACCCGGCCGTCGCGGGTCCACGGCGTGGTCATGTAGTGCAGCCACAACTGGCGGCCAATCACCACGGCAGCGCTCAGCACCAGCAGGGTGGCGATCAGGCTGAAGAACTTTTTCATCGAAGGATTCTCACCAGTAGAGCGACAGCGCCAGGGCGCCGAACAGGCAGACGAACAGGCTCAGGCGCAGCAGCGCCGGGTGCCAGAAGAAGCGATAACCATCATGGCTGGCGATGAACCGGTCCAGGCCCCAGGCCAGGCCCAGGGCGAACAGGAACATCAAGGTCATGGTGGGCATGTACACGCCATGGAAGGCGATCTCACGGGGCATGGTTTCACGGAACATCGTGCAATCCTTTCGCCGGTACCAAAGGCGACTGTGGGTCAAGCAGGGAGGAACGGATGAAGTGCAAATAGCTCTGCGCCCGGCGCAGCACCGAGGTGTCGAAGTGCCGGGCGAAGGGTTCGTCGGTGGCCTGCACGCGGCTGATGGCGTGGTCCACCGCCACCAGGGCGCGCTCGTGGTTGCTGGCGCTGGGCTGCAGGAACAGCCGCGCCAGGGCCCGGCCCATCACGCGGATGGCCTGGCGCCAGGGCTGCGACTCGGCGTAGGCCGGGTGCACCGGCGCGCGGGCCTGCTCCTTGCGCAGCTCGATGATCGCGTGGCCGATCTCCAGCACGGTGAACATCCAGCCCATCAGTTCGCTCTGCACCTGCGGCTTGCCGGCCGCCAGGCCGTAGGCCTGGTGCAGCAGGTCGCGGGTGCGGCTCTCGAACGCCGAGCCCAACCCGCGCAGACGCCCGCCGATGGCGAACAGCACCTGCTCGCGCAGTTCCTGTTCCAGGCGGCTCCACAGCCAACGGCTGTTGGGCGGCAGGATGATCGCCCCGGCCGCGGCGCAGACGAACATGCCGATGACCATGCCGATGTAGTCGTTGATGAAGGTGTAGGGGTCGTAGACCGTCAGGTTGTTCGGCACCGAACCGATGGCGAAGAACACCAGCAGGCCCAGGCCGTAACCGGCATAGGCAGGGCGCGAGGCGAGGAACGCACCCAGCACGAACACCGGCGCCAGCACCATGCACAGCAGCGGGAAACCGTCGATCCAGGGGAACACGAAGAAGGTCTCGAAGAACCCGATGAACGCGCCGATCGCCGTGCCGCAGGCCATCTGGAACGACATGCGCTTGGGGTTCGGCGAGGCTGCCGACAGGCCTACAGTTACCGTGGCGATCAGGGTCATCATGGCGCCGCTGGGCCAGTCGCTGAGCAGCCAGTAGCTGCCCAGCAGCAACAGCACCGCCGAGGCGCGCACACCGGCGGCCAGCGACACCAGCCAGCTGGTCTGGGCCACGTAGGGCTCGTCCCATTGTTCGCGCTCGTGCTTGTGCACGGCCAGCGAGGCATGGGTCTCGGCGTAGCTGTACATCTCGTCGACGAAGCGATAGAGCAGCTCGAAGGCGGTGTGGAAATCGAGCAGGTCGGACTCGCTGGGGTTGGTCTCCAGGTACTCGGCGCGCAGGCTGCGGACCTGGGCCTGCAGGCCTTCCTTGTAGGTGCCCAGCTCCAACGCCAGGCGCAAGGCGTCGGCATCGGTCAACGCCCGGCCCACGTAAGGCTGCAGCAACTGCGCCAGGGTTTCCAGGCCAGGCTCGATGGCACCGACGATCTGCAACGGCCCACGGGCACGTAGGCGCTCCAGCAACCGGTGCAGGGCGTTGAAGCGCGTGGTGATGGCCATGAACTCGCTGTTCATGCGCACCAGCCGGCCCGAGCGCCGGCGCATGTGCGGGTCTTCGAAGGCGGTGACATTGCGCAGGCTCTCCAGGCCCACCGCCTCGGCGACGAAGCGCACGTTGCTGGTTTCGAAGCGGTCGCGCTGGCTGTCGCCGTGCAGGGCCTCGACCACCACCCCGGCGAACACGCCGAAGCGCTGGTACAGTGCGTTGCGCATGGCGGCACTGGCCGACTGCGGCAGGATCGCGGCGCTGACGAAGGTCGAGACGAGGATCCCCAAGGCGATCTCCAGCACCCGCCACACCGCCGCCATGAACGCCTGGTCGGGGTGCTGCAGCACCGGCAGGCCGATCATCGCCGCCGTATAGCCGGCCAGCACGAAGCCATAGGCGCGGAAGGTGCGGTAGCGCATGGCCCCCGCCGAGCACAGGCCGACCCACAGCGCCAGGCTGGGCAGGAACAGCTCGGTGTTCTGCGGGAAGATGGCGATCAGCGCGATCATCATCGCCGAACCGGCCAGCGTCCCCAGCACCCGGTAGAAGCTCTTGGCGAACACATGGCCGCTCTGCGGCTGCATGACGATGAACACGGTGATCATCGCCGTGCGCGGCTGCGGCAGTTCCAGGCGCATGGCCAGCCACAGGGTGATGAACGCGGCTGCCAGCACCTTGAAGATATAGACCCAGGTGACCCCGTCGGTGCGCGCCCAGGCGAAGAAGCCCCGGCGCCATTCCAGGCTCTGCAGCCAGCGCAGGGGCAAGCTCAGTGTGCTCATTCGGCGTGGTCCGGCTGGTCGAAGATGGCCAGGGTGGCCGGCGTTTTCGGTACGGCCTGACGCTCTTCGGCCGGCACATCCTTGCCCGCCTCCAGGCCACCGCCCAGGGCGGTGACCAGTTCGGCGTGGGCGGTCAGGCGTGCGGCCTGCACCTGTTGCTGCACTTGCTGTTGGCGGAACAGCAGGGTCTGGGCATTGAGCACGTTGAGGTAGTCGGTCAGGCCACGCTGGAAGGCGACGGTAGCGATGTCGTAAGTCTTCTGCGCGGCGGCCACGCTTTCAGCGGCGAAGTGCGCCTGCTCCTTCATCGACTCGCGGCGGATCAACTGGTCGGAGATGTTCTTCAGCGCGCCGATCACCGTCTGGTTGTAGCGCGCCACGGCCACGTCATAGCCCGCCGAGGCCATGCCCAGCTGCGAGCGCAGGCGACCGCCGTCGAAGATCGGCAGGCTGATGGCAGGCCCCACGTTGTAGTTGAACTTGCGCCCGGTGAGGAACTCCAGCGGACCGCCACCGGTGGCCATGAAGCCGAGGCTGCCGACCAGGTCAACGTTGGGGAAGAAGCCGGCATGGGCCACATCGATACCCCGGGCCTGAGCCGCCACCTGCCAGCGGCTGGCGACCACGTCGGGGCGCTGGCCGACCAGTTCGGCGGGCAGGTTCGACGGCAGTTTCAGCGGCGCGCCAAGGGTCAGGGTCGGGCGTTGCAGCTTCGCGCCCTCCCCCGGCCCCTTGCCGGCCAGCGCCGCCAGTTGGTTACGGGCCAGGGCGATCTCTTCGTTGAGGCTGTCGATCTGCCGGTGGGTTTCCGGCAGTGGCGCCTCGGCCTGGCTGACCTCGAAATGAGTGCCGATGCCGCCCTCGAGGCGACGCTTGGCCAGGGCGACGATCTGCTCCTGCTGCGCAAGCTCGGCCTGGACGATATCGCGCCGGGCGTAATGCAGGCTGAGCTGGATGTAGGCGCGCACCACGTTGTTCTCAAGCTCCAGCTGGGCCTGGCGCGCCTCGGCGACGCTCATGTGCGCCTGGTCCACGGCCTGCTCGCTGGCATTGCGCTCGCGGCCCCACAGGTCCAGCGCGTAGCTGAAGCCGATGGCGGCGTTGTTGTCCCAGGTGTTGGCGCCGGACAGCGCGCCGGGGCCGTAGAACTGATCCTCCGGCCAGTTGTGGCGCTTGAGCGTGGCATTGCCATTGGCTTGCAGCTTTTCCGCCGACTCGACCACGCCGGCCATCGCCTTGGCTTCCCGCACCCGCGCGGCGGCCATGGCCATGCTCGGGCTGCCGGCCAGCGCCTGGGCGACCCAGGCGTCGAGCTGCGGGTCGCCATAGGCGCGCCACCACTGCTGGGCCGGCCAGTGGGCGTCGCGCGCGGCCTCGCGGATCGCGTCGTCGGTGGTCAATTGGTTGGCTTGGAGTGTCTTGCTTTGCGGGGCGATGCCCCAGGTTCCGATACAGCCGCTCAAGGTGAGACAAAGGGCACAGGCACTGAACGCATGGAGCGCTCTGATGTGGCGACGCGGCACAGCTGCGATTTCCCGAGGAAGAGGTGGAGGGGCCTGGCAATTCTAGGGGCCGCCCGCACTGGCGATAAGCGCATAATCCTGCGAATCTTTGTTACCAAAACAGCGATAATCCGGCTTTAGTCGGAGGCGAAACTCCGTTACTTCATGTCACAATTTTGTCCTCTAAACCGAGAGTGACCCATGGACACCCTGCAAAACATGCGTGCTTTCAGTTGCGTGGCCCAGCTCGGCAGCTTCACCGCTGCCGCAGCGCAACTGGACACCACCACCGCGAACGTGTCGCGGGCGGTCTCCAACCTGGAAGCCCATCTGCAAACCCGCCTGCTCAACCGCACCACCCGGCGCATCGCGCTGACCGAAGCCGGCAAGCGCTACCTGATGCGCTGCGAACAGATTCTTACCTACGTGGAAGAAGCCGAGGCCGAGGCCAGCGACGCCCACGCCCGCCCCGCCGGGCAACTGAAGGTGCATTCGATGACCGGCGTCGGCCAGCACTTCGTGGTCGACGCCATCGCCCGCTACCGCGAGTCGCACCCGGATGTCACCTTCGACCTGACCATGGCCAACCGCGTGCCCGACCTGCTGGACGAGGGCTACGACGTGTCCATCGTGCTGGCCAGCGAGCTGCCCGACTCGGGCTTCGTCTCCCAGCGCCTGGGCATCACCTACAGCATCGTCTGCGCCTCGCCCGAGTACGTGGCCCGCCACGGCACCGCGCACAAGCCGGCCGACCTGCTCAAGCACGCCTGCCTGCGCATGGTCAGCCCGGTGATCCCGCTGGAGAAGTGGCTGTTCGACGGGCCGGAAGGACAGGAGATGGTCAACATCACCAGCTCGCCGTTCCAGGTGAACTCGGCGGATGCGATGAAAACCGCGATCCGCAGCAGCATGGGGGTGGGCGTGCTGCCGATCTACTCGGCCATCGACGGCCTGCGTGATGGCAGCCTGGTGCGGATCATGCCGGAGTACCGCCTGCAAGAGCTGAACCTGTACGCGATCTACCCGTCGCGCCAGTACCTGGATGCCAAGATCAAGACCTGGGTCGAGTACCTGCGCAACTCGCTGCCGGAGATTCTTGCCGCCCACGAGGCTGACTTGAAGACCCACCAGGTACTGATCGCCAACTGAAAAAAGCGGCTGCATTGGGGGTGGGGACAATGGTAGGTTGCTAACCATTGATTCCAGCGTCTGGCAGACAGGGGCATGGGAGGGCTTTGCCCTCCATCGCGGATAAATCCGCTCCTACAAGGTTCGTGCGCTTCCTGTAGGAGCGGATTTATCCGCGATGGGCCGCAACGCGGCCCCCTCTGCGCCCGGCTCCGTCCTCCCGCCTTGCAGAGAAGCAGCCCGATGAAAAAGACCGTCCTGGCCTTCAGCCGCATTACCCAGGCCTCAGCCGAACGCCTGCAGCAAGACTTCAACGTGATCGTGCCGAACCCCAAGCTCGGCGACATCAACGCCCAGTTCAACGAAGCCCTGCCCGAGGCCCACGGCCTGATCGGCGTGGGCCGCAAGCTCGGCCGCGCGCAGCTCGAAGGCGCGGGCAAGCTGGAGGTGGTGTCCAGCGTCTCGGTGGGCTACGACAACTACGACCTGGACTACTTCAACGAACGCGGCATCGCCCTGACCAACACCCCCGACGTGCTCACCGAAAGCACCGCCGACCTGGGTTTCGCCCTGATCATGGGCTGCGCCCGGCGCACCGCCGAGCTGGACGCCTGGACCAAGGCCGGCCAGTGGCAGGCCACCGTGGGCCCGGCGCACTTCGGTAGCGACGTGCACGGCAAGACCCTGGGCATCGTCGGCCTGGGCAACATCGGCGCGGCCATCGCCCGCCGTGGCCGTTTCGGTTTCAACATGCAGGTGCTGTACACCGGCAACAGCCGCAAGGCCGCGCTGGAGCAGGAACTGGGCGCGCAGTTCCGCAGCCTGGACGAGCTGCTGGGCGAAGCTGATTTCGTCTGCCTGGTAGTGCCGCTGTCCGACGCCACCCGCAAGCTGATCGGCGCCCGTGAACTGAAGCTGATGAAGCCCAGTGCGTTCCTGGTCAACGTCGCCCGTGGGCCGGTGGTGGACGAGGCGGCGCTGGTCGAGGCGCTACAGAATGGCACGATTCGCGGTGCCGGGCTGGATGTGTACGAGAAGGAGCCGCTGAGCGATTCGCCGCTGTTCAAGCTGCCCAACGCCCTGACCCTGCCGCACATCGGCTCGGCCACCGCCGAGACCCGCGAGGCCATGGCCAACCGGGCGCTGGACAACCTGCGCGCGGCGCTGCTGGGCGAGCGGCCACGGGACCTGGTGAACCCGCAGGTGTGGAAGCACTGAAGCGCGTTACCTTGTAGGAGCCAGCCTTGCTGGCGAACCAGGGCCAATACAGGCCTTGGCGCCGTGCGCGGAGCTGTTCGCCAGCAAAGCTGGCTCCTACAGGGGTATCGCGGTTGACTGGAAGATAGCGATCACCTTGGTAGATCCGCCCGATGTACTCCCCCAGGGTGCCATCCGTCATTCAACGTGCCAACGCCACGACCTCAGTCCTGACCTTGGGCTTGCGAAACACCAGCACATTCCCCGCCATCACCGCCACCAGCCCCAGCAACGCCGGCGCCGTCCACTGGTACCCCTCGGCCACCGCCGACACATTCAGCGCCACCAACGGGAACAGCACTGTGCAATAGGCCGCCCGCTCGGGCCCCATGCGCCCGACCAGGGTCAGGTAGGCAGTAAAGGCGATCACCGAGCCCGGGATCACCAGGTACAGCAACGAGCCGATGTAGCGGGCGTTCCACTCCATGTCGAACGGAATGCCCTTGGCCAGGCAGTACACCGCCAGCATCGAGGCGCCGTACAGCATGCCCCAGGCATTGGTGGTCATGGGCCTGAGCCCGGCCTTTTGCTGCACGCTGGACAGCATGTTGCCCGCCGAGAAGCACAACGTGCCGAGCAGCCCCAGCCCCAGGCCGTACAAGGTCTCGCGGCTGGCGGCGTGGTGCGACAGCTCCGGCCAGAACAGCAAGCCCAGCCCAAGCAGGCCCAAGGCCCCGCCGGCCACTACATTGGCGGCGATGCGCTGGCCGAAGAAGATCCGCGCGTTGATCGCGTTCCACAAGGTGGCGGTGGAGAACACCACGGCGATCAGGCCGGTGGCGACCCACTGGCTGGCGGTGAGGAAGCACATGAAGTTGACGCAGAACAGGCAGAACCCCTGGGCCAGGCATACTAGGTGGCCGCGGCGGTTCATCGGTTGCAAACGCCGGGTGAGCAGCAGGAAGGCGAACAGGATCAGCCCGGCCAGGGCGAAGCGGTAGACGATCGACACCGGGATGGCGACCTCGCCCAACTGCAGTTTCAGGGCGATCCAGGTGGTGCCCCAGATCAGGACGGTGAGCAGGTAGAGCGACAGGTTCATGGAGGTTCTCCGGGTGTTGAGCCAAGGGCCGCGTTGCGGCCTTCGCCGGCAAGCCGGCTCCTACGGGACGCTGTAGGAGCCGGCTTGCCGGCGAACACCCGAGACGACATGCCCAATGTCAGTCTCCAACGCCCTGCTTGTTCCGGCTTGCACAAACTTGCGCTTTTCCACCCCAGGTAGCTGCCAGCCCGCCCCGCGCGCAGTACGATGGGCGCCAGAGGAGTCGCCCATGCCCCCACTCGATCACCTGCAGGTCTTCAACGCCCTGAACGCCTCGCCCCACGCCAAGCTGGAGCTGAGCGCGCACCTGGGCGACGGGCTGGCAGCGGCGTTGTGGAGCAACCGCCACGACGCCCGCGACTACCAGGCCCCCAGCCACCATACCCTTTCCTGCTACATCGCCGAGGGCACCGGCACCTTCCGCCGCCAGCGCCCGGCCGACAAAGGCGCGCCGGACAAACTGTGCGTCATGCCCGCCGGCCACGAGTCGAACTGGGTGATCAACGGCTCGATCCGCCTGGCCCACCTGTACATCAGCGAAGAACAGTTCGCCCTCGGCTGCGCCCGCCTGCTCGACCGCGAACCCCGGGAGATGCAGCTGCGCGAAGAAACCTTCCTCGACGACCCGCAGCAGGCCCGGCGCTTCCACCAGCTGATCCACCTGGACTGGGCCGAGCCCGGCGAACGCCTGCTGGCCAGCAGCCTGGCCCATGCCATCATCGACCACGCCGTGCTGCACCAGGCCGGGTTGCGCCAGGGGTTGAAGCTCAAGGGCGGGCTGGCGCCGCATCTGCGCCGGCAGTTGGTGGAGTACATCGAAACCCACCTCGACCAGCCGTTGACCCTCGGCGAGCTGGCGTTGCGCTGCAACCTGTCCGAATACCACTTTGCCCGGATGTTCCGCGCCAGTTTCGGCCTGCCGCCGCATCAGTACCTGTTGGCCCGGCGCCTGCACCGGGCCTGCGAGCTGCTGCGCCTGGGCGACCTGCCGCTGGGGCAGGTGGCGTTGCTGTGCGGGTTCGCCAGTGCCAGCCATTTCAGCAACCGGTTCAGGCAGGCGCTGGGGGCGACGCCGGGAGAATACCGGGCAGCGTTTGCCGGTTGATCCGGGGGCCGCGTTGCGGCCCTTTCGCGGCACAAGGCCGCTCCTACAGAGGTACGCGGCCTCCTGTAGGAGCGGCCTTGTGCCGCGAAAGGACCGCAACGCGGTCCCTGCGATCTAGAACTCGAAGGTACTCGACAGGCTCACCTGCCGCGCATCGCCGATCGCCACGAAATACCGGTTCACCGCCGAGCTGTAGTACACCTTGTCGAACAGGTTCTTCACGTTCAGTTGCAGGCGCACCTTGTGCTCGTCGAGCTTGGTCTCGTAGCTGGCAAAGGCGTCGGCGACGGTATAGGCCGGCAGGTCGAAGTCATTGGTCGGGTTGCCGGCACGCTCCCCCACGTAGCGGGCACCGGCCCCCAGGCGCAGGCGATCGCCACCGAACAGGCTGCCGTAGTCGTACACCGCCGACAGCGAACCGCTGTGGCGGGCGACGTTCTGCAAGCGGTTGCCCTTCAGGTCCGGGTCCTTGGTCACCTCGGCATCGGTGAACGCATAGGCGCCAATCAGGCTCCAACGCTCGCTGAGCTGGCCGGCCAGGTCCAGCTCCACGCCACGGGAGCTCACTTCACCCGCGTTGCTGTACAACGTTTCGCCGGTGTTGGTATCGAAGTTGGACACCAGCACATTGCGCTTGGTGATATCGAACAGCGCCAGGGTGCCGGAGAGCCGCCCAGGCATGTCGAGCTTGGCCCCCAGCTCCCAGGACTTGCCCTCCTCCGGGGCGACCGACGAATCCAGCACCAGCCCACCGGTCAATGGCGCGATGCTGGAGTTGGGCTTGAACGATTCGCTGTAGCTGCCATAGAACGACAGCTGCTCGTCTACCTTGTACACCACGCCCGCATGGGGCACCCAGGCGCGGTCGCGGGTATCGGTGTTGGCGCTGAACGGGCGGCCACGGCCGGCGTACTGGTCGTACTGCTGCAGGCGCGCGCCCGCCACCAGGATCCAGTGCTCGTTCAGGTGCAGGGCATCCTGGAAGAACAACGCGTCGGTGTGCAGCTTGTCGGTCTGGTCGCTGTCGCTGGCGCGCACGGTACTGCCTTCGACTTCGCGGCCGTACACCGGGTCGAGGTAGCTGAAGGTCGAGCGGCTGGCCTGGCGGATCAGGTCGGCGCGGTAGACCTTGCGGTCCTCATGGTCAACCCCCACCAGTAAGTCGTGCTGCATCCCCGCCAGTTGCACACTGCCGTTGAGGCTGAAAGTGGCGAACTGGTCGCGGCTCATGGCGCCATGGGTGCCGTCGATGCTGCGGGTGAGCGTGCCACGCGCGTCGTTGACGCCGGTCACACGCACCTGGCTGGCGTCGTAGGTTTCACGGTTGAAGCTGTAGCCGACGTGCAGTTTCCAGTCATCGGCGAGCTGGTGATCGACCTCCAGGCGGTACAGGTCGGAGCGCCCTTCCATGTCGTTGAACGGCTCGTCCAGGCGACGCGTGGCGGGGATATCCAGCGGGTGGTTGGTGCGGTTGCTGATGGCCGTGCCACGGTCGAACGGCGAGAGGAATTCGCGGTGTTCGTAGGCCAGCACCACCTGCGTGTCCTCGCCGTACCAGGCCAGCGACGGCGCCACCAGCGACTCGCGGTGCACGCCGTAGTTGCGCCAGTAGTCTTCGTCCTCATGGTCGACGACCAGGCGGTAGGCGAACGGGCTGTCGCCCAGCGCGCCGGTGCTGTCGAAGCCACCTCCGCTGCCGTTCTTGCCGCTGCCGTAGGTCGAACCGCGCAGCGTGACGGCGTTGTACTGCTGCAATTGCGGGCGCTTGCTGACCACGTTGATCACCCCGCCCGGGTCCTGGATGCCATACAGCAGCGACGCCGGCCCCTTGAGCACCTCCACCCGTTCGGTGCTGGCATTGAGCGCGCGGCCCTGCACCACCGGCATGCCGTCGCGCATGATCGAGCCGTCGCGGTTGTCACCGAAGCCACGTTTCATCACGGTGTCGGCGGTGCCGCCGAAGTTGTTGCCCTGGGTGATACCGCTGACGTTGTACAGCGCGTCATCGAGGTTGCGTGGCGCCTGGTCGCGGATCACCTGGGCGGGCACCACGTTGATCGCCTGGGGGATGTCCAGGGTCGAACCTTGGCCGCGCATGATCGAGGCGCTGGCCGGGGGTTGGTAGCTGTAGTCGTCCATCTGCGAGTTGATGGTGGTGGCTTGCAAGTTCAGCGCGCCGGGCGTGTCGACAGGTTCCAGGGTCAGGGTGCGGGCGTCCAGGCGGCGCCAGGCCAGGCCGGCGTTGCCCAGCAACTGCTGCAGGGCCTGCTCGGCGCTGAACGAGCCATTGAGCGCGGGTGCCTGTTGCTGCGGCAGCTCCAGGGTGTAGACCACGCTTTGCCCGGTGACCCGGCTGAAGGCATTGAGCGCCTGGGCCAGCGGCAGGCTTGGTTGGGCGAAGGCATAGGCCTGGCGCTGCTGCTCGGCCAGGGCCTGGGGGGCCAGGGCCAGGGCGGGCAAGGTGCAGAGGCCGAACCAGAGAGGGACGCAACGCGGGGTGAACTTCATGGACGCTGACCTGTGAGAGGGATAAACGTTTGCGAATGAATCGCACTTCCACTCACTACACGGATGCCGTGAGGGGATACCTCATCACTTTCTCGATTTTTTCTTCACCGGCCTCTTCGCCGGCAAGCCGGCTCCTACAGGTACGCAGCTGCCTTCTGGATTTTTGGATACCATTCCAACCTTTGGGGGGCAATCCACCTTTGTAGGAGCCGGCTTGCCGGCGAAGAGGCCAGAACGATCAACACAAGGCTGTCGCTCCGACAAATTTCAACGCAGCACCGTCACCCGCCCCAGCACCGTCCGACGCTCGAAGCCCAGCACCTTGCCCAGCGAATCCAGCGCCGCCAGCGGCTGCGCCACCGGGAAACTGCCACTGACCTTGCGCTGCGCCAACTCGCCATCGAGCAACAGGATCCGCCCCGGGTAGTAACGCCCCAGGTCCTCGACCACCTGCCCCAGCGGCACCTGGTAGTAATTCAACCAGCCCTGGCGCCAAGCCAGCCGGCCCTCGCTATCCACCGCCTCGACATCACCCGCCACGCCCTCGGCGTAGGCCAGTTGCTGGTTGGCGGTCAGCTCCCGGGCCTGCTGCCCTTCGGCCGCCGTCACCGCCACCCGCCCGCTGCGCACGGTCACCTGGGCCCCGGCGCCCTGCTCGCGGACTTCGAACTGCGTCCCCAGCACACGCACCTCGCCACCGGCGGCCTCGACCAGGAACGGCTGCCCGGTATGGGTCACTTCGAAGAACGCCGCGCCCCGTAATAGCCGCACCCGCCGCTCACCATGGTCGAAGTCCACGGCCACCGCACTGCCGGCATCCAGGGTCAGCTGCGAGCGATCCGCCAAGGTCAGCTGACGCACCTGTTCGCCGCTGCTGTAGTCGGCGCGCAGGTCCTGCAACCAGGCCTGCGGATACCAACCCGCCACACTGCCCACCCCAAGCACCAGGCAGGCGGCTACGGCGAAACGACGCCAATGGGCAGTACGCCGCGGCCGGCGCATCGCCTCCAGGTACTGGCGCAGGCTGGCCTGCTCTTCGGCGGCCAGGCGTGCGGCCGGGGCTTCGCTCAGGCGCCACAGGGCCTCGGCTTCGGCGTAAGCGCGGCGATGGGCAGGGTCCTCCAGCAACCAGCGCTTGAACGCCGCGCCATGCGCCTGCTCGGCCTGCTGGTTGATCCGCCCCAGCCAACGCAAAGCCGCCCGGGACTGTTCGGCGGTGATCGGCTGTTCAACATTCATCGACGGGCGCTCCCTGGCCGGCGCGGTGGGGGTGCGGCTTCGGCGACACTCGCCTTGCACGCTTCGAGGGCGCGCATCATATGCTTTTCCACGGTGCTCTGGGACAACTGCATGGCCTTGGCGATCTCGCCGTAGGTGCAGCCGTGGATGCGGTTGAGCAGGAAGATCTGGCGGGTACGCTCAGGCAAGGCGCGCAGGGCCGACTCGATGCGCTGCAGGTCGTGGACAGCTTCCAACGCCTGCTCGGGCGCCTGGGTACCCGGCTCGTCGTCGTTGACATGCAGGCCTTCGGCGGCGCGATCACGCGAGCCTTCGCTGCGCAGGTAGTCGATGGCCAGGTTGCCGGCGCTGCGCAGCAGGTAGGTGTCGAGGGCCTCGACCTTGACCTCCGGGCGGCGCCAGAAACGCAGGAACAGGTCCTGGACCAGGTCGGAGGCGGTGGCGCGGCAGCCGATGCGCCGGCTCACCAGCGCCTCCATGCGCGCCCGCTGGGCCAGGAACACCTGGACGAAGCGCGCCCGGCCGGCGCCGTCAGCCTCGGCGTCGATCACCTCCCCCGGCTCGCTCAAGCCCTCACACCGCCAGCACGGCCAGCACCGGCCCGAGCACCAGGCTCGCCGCCGCCAGCCCCAGCAACAGGCGAGGTTGATACGGCAGGCCAAACACCCAGACGGTGACCCCGGCCATCAGCACGGCGATCCACTCCACCAGCCCCAGCGCCCAGCCACGCCCGTGTACGGCCAGTACCAGCGACAGCAGCAGCAAGGCCCAGCCACCGAAGCGCAAAGCGCGTAGCTGGGCAGCCGTGGGCTTGCGCCCGAGCAGCTCGTTGAAATGCTTTTCCATGGCCAGGCACAGCCCGGCAAAACCGGCGAAACCGATCAGCGCGACACTCAGCATCAACTCGCCTCCACCGTTTTCGCGGCACGCGGCGCACGCTTGGCCACCAGTTTGGGCGCGCGCAGCATCTTGCCGGCGGCCCAGGCCAGGAACAGCCCGGTACCCAGGGCGGTCAGGTCGAAACCGGCCATGGCCCAGTCGCCCACGGCGATGGAGTGGTTCAGCCCCTGGCCGGTGGTCAGCGCGTTGAGCAAGGGCAACAGGGCGAAAGCCAGCGCACCCAGCGCCAGCTGTTCACCCCAGGCGCGGCGCCCGGGGCGCAACATCGCGTGCAGCAACGACAGCCCCCAGGCCAGGAAGAACCCATTGATCTCCCAGTCGGCACGCCCTTCCTGCGTCGCCGGTACCAGGCGGTTGACCCAGAAAAACGCCGCCACGCCCAGCAGCAGCCCGCTCATGCTGGCGATATTGAGCACCTCGACCAGGCGCAGCTCGCCCGGCATGCGTTCACTCTTGGCATGCTTGAGCTGGCGCTTGCCCAGCCACATCACCAGGCCCGTGCCGATCACCGCAGTGCCGGCCACACCAAAGACGAAGTACAGCCAGCGCAACCAGGGCCCGGCGAAGTTGCCCATGTGCAGGCCGACGAAGGTGAACGAGGTCAACATCGCCGCGCTTTCCGGCGCGCCCTGGGTGAGCAGCGCGCCGCTGGCGCCGTCGAAGGTCCAGTTGGCGCTGCGCCGGTAGGCCACGCTGTCGGACGAAGCGCGGTTGAAGGTGACGCGGGCGTTCAGGTCGCCAGGGTTCTGCACCTGGATGAAGCCCAGGCGCGCGCCCGGCGCCTGGGCCTGCAGCTTGCCGTACAGTTCGCCCAACGGCACCAGCGGCGCGGCCTGGGCCGCCGCCTTGGGCACCTCGTCGCGGCCGAACACATCATTGAAGTAGCGGTTGCTGTCGCCATAGCTGGCCATGATGCTGGCCGGCATCACCATGTACATGAAGATCACCAGGCTGCTGTAGCTGATCATCAGGTGGAACGGCAGCACCAGCACGCCGATGGCGTTGTGCCCGTCGAGCCAGGAACGCTGGCCCTTGCCCGGGCGGAAGGTGAAGAACTCCTTGAAGATCTTCTTGTGGGTGATGATCCCGGTGACCAACCCGAGCAGCATGATGAACGCGCAGAAGGTCGACAGCCAACGGCCCCAGGGGTGCGGCATCTGCAGTTGGAAGTGGAAGCGATAGAAGAAATCGCCGCCCCGGCTGTCGCGGGCCTCAACTTCCTGGCCGCTGCTAGCATCCAACGTTTTGCTGACAAAGCCCCGTCGACCTCCGGCCTCGGGGTCGCGCCAGCCGACGCTCAACGCAGCCTCGCGCTCGCTGGGCAGGCGGATGAACCAGCCGCTGGCATGCCCGGCGTTGGCCTCCAGGTAGCGTTGCGCCGCCGTCAGGCTGGCCGCGGGATCGAGCACGTGGCTGCGGATTTCCGGTTGGGTCCAGTGGCTGATCTCGTCCTTGAAGTACGACAGCGTGCCGGTCAGGAAGATCGCGAACAGCAGCCAGCCGAAGATCAGGCCGGTCCAGGTGTGCAGCCAGGCCATCGCCTGGCGGAAGCCCTCTTTCATGGCTGATTCATCCAGTAGGCCAGGCCGTTGATCGCCCCCAGCAACACGCTCGGCAGCAACACCCCCAGCCAGGCGCGCCAGGCGCTGCGGCAGGCGAAGCACCAGAGGAAGGCCAGCAGGTAGAACACGAACGACAGCATCATGCCGGTCATGGTCGCGTCCACCTGGCTCATGGGTGCCAGCAGGGTGATGCAGACACTGGCCATGGACGCCAGCAGGTAGCCGCCCAGCAGCGCGGCCAGGCTGCGTGAGGTCACGGCCAGGCGGTAGCTCAGGGGAAGGCCGGCGGCTTTGCGGTTCATGGCGGAGGTCCGGGGAATGGGGGTGCAATAGTAATGATTTCAATTCTCATAAGCAAAACCCCTTCGGACCTGTAGGAGCGGCTTCAGCCGCGATCACCCGCAAAGCGGGTGCCCTGCACCGTGTTGGCTTCATCGCGGCTGAAGCCGCTCCTACAAGGGTCCCAACCCTCCTTACGTCGCCAGCAATTGCCGAACCCTTGCCGCATGAATACAATGCGAACAATTCTTACTTCCAGTTGCGCTAGCCAGCGCCGGAGTCGCATCGGTGCCCAGCGCCCTCTCTTCCACCGTTGAAGGCCTCTATGTCGCCCACCACAGCTGGTTGACCGGCTGGCTGCGCCGGCGCCTGGGCTGCCCGCAGAGCGCCGCCGACCTGGCCCAGGACACCTACGTGCGCCTGCTCCAGGCCCGCGAGACGCCACAACTGATCGAGCCCCGCGCCTTCCTCACCACCGTGGCCAAGCGCGTGCTGTGCAACCACTTCCGCCGCCAGGAACTGGAGCGCGCCTACCTCGAGGCCCTGGCCCAGGTGCCCGAGCACGTGGCGCCGAGCGAAGAAGACAAGGCGATCATCTTCGCCACCCTGCTCGAACTCGACCGCCTGCTCGACGGCCTGGCGCCGCTGGTCAAGCGCGCCTTCCTGCTGGCCCAGGTCGATGGCCTGGGCCAGGGCGAGATCGCCCGCGAACTGGGCATCTCGCTGGCCACCGTCAAGCGCTACCTGAACAAGGCAGCCCTGCGCTGCTACTTCGCCCTGTGAACACCAACTTCTCGCCACAGATCGCCGAACAAGCAGTGCACTGGCTGATCGAGTCCCAAGGCGACGCCTTCGACCAGCAGCAACGCCAGGCCCTGGAGCGCTGGTTGCAGGCCGACAGCGAGCACCAGCGCGCCTGGGCGCATATCCAGCAGGTCAACCAGCGCCTGCGTGGCGTGGCCTCGCCAGTGGTCCACGCCACCCTGCAGGCACCGCCCTCCGCGGCCCGGCGCCGGGCGCTCAAGGCCCTGTTGCTGGTGGGCGTGGCCAGTGCCACCGGGCTGGGCCTGCAACAGCACAATCCGCTGCCCGGGCTGATGGCCGACTACCGCAGCCCGGTGGGCCAGCGCCGCCGCCTGAGCCTCGACGACGGCAGCCAGTTGCACCTGAACACCTGCAGCGCCGCCGATGTGCGCTTCGACAGCCAGCAGCGCCTGGTGCGCCTGCGCGAAGGCGAATTGCTGCTCGACGTGATCGAGGAACCCCGCCCGCTGCGCGTGCGCACCGCCGAAGGCGAGCTGCACCTGGCTCGGGGCCGTTTCGACGTGCGCCAGTTCGACGGCTTCAGCCTGGTCTCGGTGTTCAGCGGCCAGGCCAGCGTCGCCGGCCAACCCTTGCTGGCCGGACACCAGGCCCGTTTTGCCCGGGATGGCTGGCAGGCCATCGCGCCCCTGGACCCCAACCGTGCGGCCTGGGTGGACGGCATGCTGGTGGTGTCGCAGATGCGCCTGACGGATTTTCTCGCCGAGTTGTCGCGCTACCGGCTCGGGCAGCTCGCGTGCAGCGAGCGGGTGGCCGACTTGCGGATCTCCGGCTCGTATCCGCTGGAGGACAGCGAACGGATCCTCGCCATGCTCGAAGTGGCGTTGCCTGTCCGGGTGCGGCGCTTCACCCGTTACTGGGTCAACGTGGAAGCCGCCACCAGTTGAACAGACGCCACCTCCCCCTGTAGGAGCCAGCCTAGCTGGCGAACAGCCCCATGCACGGATCCAAGACCTGCGCTGGCCCGGTTCGCCAGCAAGGCTGGCTCCTACGGAGCGCGTGACGCGAAAAAAATTTTCATCCGCCTGAGCCATTTCCCGAACCTCGCGTGACAGAGAAGGCAGAACCCCTCGTCACAGGACCTCCGCCCCATGCCCCTGCGCCCCAGCCCGCTCGCCTTCGCCCTGATCCTCGCCGCGCCGTTCGCCCTGGCTGCCGAACCCCGCGCCTACCACATCGCCCCCGGCACCCTGGAACAGGCCCTGAACCAGTTCGGCCGCGAAAGCGGCGCGCTGATCTCGTTCAGCCCGGCCATCACCCAGGGCCTGAACAGCCCGGGCCTGGAGGGGCAATACGAGGTCGGCCAGGGCCTGGACGCGCTGCTGCGCGGCAGCGGCCTGCAAGCCCGCCGGGAAACCGACAACGCCTACAGCCTGCAACCGCAGCCCACTGGCGGCAACGGCACGGCCGTCGAGCTGGGCGCCTCGACCGTGGTCGGCGACTGGCTGGCCGAGGCCCGCCAGGACAATATCTTCGAACACCCCGGCGCCCGCGACGTGGTCCGCCGTGAAGACTTCGAACGCAGCGGCGCCAGCAGCGCCCGCGAAGTGCTCAACCGCATCCCCGGCGTCAACGCCCCTGAGAACAACGGCACCGGCAGCCACGACCTGGCGCTGAACTTCGGCATCCGCGGCCTCAACCCGCGCCTGGCCTCGCGCTCCACCGTGCTGATGGACGGCATCCCGGTGCCCTTCGCCCCCTACGGCCAGCCGCAGCTGTCGCTGGCCCCCATCAGCCTGGGCAACATGGACGCGGTGGACGTGGTGCGCGGCGGCGGCGCAGTGCGCTACGGGCCGCAGAACGTCGGCGGCATCGTCAACTTCGTCACCCGCGCCATCCCTGAGGAAGCCACCTTCAAGGCGGCAATGCAGAACCAGATCAGCCCCTCGTCCAGCCAGGATGGCCTGAAGAACAGCGCCAACCTGCTGGTCGGCGGCACCAACGCCAACGGCCTGGGCGGCGCCCTGCTCTACTCCGGCACCCGTGGCAGCGACTGGCGCGAACACAGCGACACGCAGATCGACGACCTGATGCTCAAGGGCAAGCTGCAGCTCGACGACGCCAACAGCCTGCACGCCATGGCCCAGTACTACGAGGGCGAGGCCGAGATGCCTGGCGGCCTGAGCACGGCCGACTTCGACGCCGACCCGTACCAGTCCACCCGCCTGAAAGACAAGTTCTGGGGCCGCCGCACGCTGTTCAACTTCGGCTACGACTACAAGCAGGACGACCGCCAGTTCAGCGTCAACAGCTTCTTCACCAAGACCCTGCGCAGCGGTTACCTCGACCAGGGCAGCTTCGTCTCGCTGTCGCCGCGCGAGTACTGGGTGCGCGGCATCGAGACCCGCTTCTCGCAAGGCCTGGCCCTGGGCGACAGCTGGCACGAGCTGGGCATCGGCTACCGCTACGTCAACGAAGCCGGCCACGAGCTGCGCTTCCGCGAGCCGGTCAACGGCGCCCTGCCCACCACCGCCAGCCGCAACGACCGCGACACCCGCGGCAGCACCGAAGCCCACGCCATCTACCTGGACGACCGCATCGACATTGGCCGCTGGACCATCACCCCCGGCGTGCGCTACGAGATGATCGACTCCGAGCAGAGCAACAAGCTCAATGGCCAGCGCTACCAGGGCAGCTACAACACCGCGCTGCCGGCGTTGAACGTGATGTACCACCTGACCGACAACTGGAACCTCTACGCCAACACCGAAGGCTCGTTCGGCAGCGTGCAGTACAGCCAGATGCCCAACCGCGTCAGCAGCGGCGAAGTGAAGCCGGAGAAGGCGCGCACCTGGGAAGTCGGCACTCGCTACGACAATGGCGACCTGCAGGCCGAGATCGGCGCCTTCCTGATCAACTTCGACAACCAGTACGAAAGCAACCAGACCAACGACTCGGTGATCGCCCGCGGCGAAACCCGCCACCAGGGCATCGAGACCAGCGTGCGCTACGCCCTCGACGGCCTGAGCCCGGCCCTGGCCGGCTTCGACGTGCACGCCGGCTATGCCTTCGTCGACGCCACCATCCGTGAGGATGGGCCGAACAAGGGCAACCAGGTGCCGTTCTCGTCGCGCCACAAAGGCACGCTGGGCGTGGGTTACACCGAAGGCCCGTGGCAGTTGAACCTGGACAGCAGCTTCCAGAGCAGCCAGTACGCCGACAACGCCAACACCGGCGCCGAGAGCGCCGAAGGCAGCACCGGGCGCATCCCGGGCTACATGCTGGTGAGCACCCGCGCCGGGTACGACTTCGGGCCGCAGTTGTCGAACTTGAAGGTGGCGGTGGGGGTGAAGAACCTGTTCAACCGCGAGTACTACACCCGCTCGTTCGATGACAACAACAAGGGCAAGTACGTGGGGGAACCGCGGACGTTGTATGTGCAGACGTCGGTTGAGTTCTGAGGGAGATGCGGGATCAGCGGTTGATGATTTCAGCCGCTGGCCTGGTGATGACAACCAGGTGCCCGCCTGAGGATTTGTAGTGGTGCGCAAATCGAGCGCCGCCCGCGCGGCGCATCGCGGATGAATCCGCTCCTACCGTGGCCATGCCTGATAGGTCATGGTTGTCCGCCTGGTGTGTACGACGCGTTTTTTTTGCTGTCGCCACCGCCGCCAAGGCTGGCAACCATGGCCTTGCAGGTGCGGCACGTTGCAACAAATGTAGGAGCGGATTTATCCGCGATGCGCCGCGCGGGCGGCGCTCGATCTGCTAGGCGCTGAAGATTTCGTGACTGACCCTCTCACCCACAACGCCGATCAAAAATGCCGCCCAAGAACCACCAGAAAATCAGACTAAGCCGATTTCCTGTAGTCCATTTCCCAAACATACTCCCGCCCCCCTCCGAGCCATTGCGGTGTTACCGGTTGGCCTCTAGTCTCGGCCGGTCACTGCGAAACCAGTGACCGGCTTTGACAGGCCGACCTAGGTTCATTCCCATGGCTCGCCCTTATGGCGGCTGTGCGTGGGGCACTTCGTGTGCGCCGGGTTTTGGGATACCTACCGGTCTGTCAACCCATGTACAGCTGCCTCCTTCTTGTTTGACAGCAGGCGTGTTGCGGCCCTTTTCAGGCACCCCAAAATGCTGAAGATTGTCCCCGACCCACCCCATCACCACCACTCCCTCGAAGACACCCTCATCCAGGCCACCGAGTACGCCCTGTGCGCCTTGACCGTGGCCCATCAGGCGGTGCTGGCCCAGCCCAAGTCCCCGGCCACGATCCTGATGATGGCGTCGATGCACGAAGTCGAATCGCTGCGCGTGCTGCTCGAATCAGCGCTGATCCAGGTGCAGATGCCTGCGCAGCCGAGGACGCTGCACTAAGCCCTCGCCGGCCCTGTTCGCCGGCAAGCCGGCTCCTACCGAGGGCTGCGTTTCACCTGTAGGAGCCAGCCTTGCTGGCGAAAGGGCCCGCCCAGGCCCCAAAGAATCCAGGGAGACAAAACAATGACAACAGACGAAACCACCCCCAACACCACCGCCGGCAAAACCAAGTTCTACCAAGGCGAAGGCCAGACCGCCCCACTGTTCTGCATCGAACCCGGCATCCCCTGCCAGCACGCCCGCGAACAGGCTTCGGAACTGATGGGCTGCGTACGCGACCTGACCATCGCCGGGATCATGGAAGAAAAGCCGCAACTGCTTTGGGCGTCGTACTACCTGAGCGCGCTGGCCAAGGCGTTGATGGATGACGCCGAGCTGGGAATGAGTCACTGAGTGTCGCGGTGCCTGGGGGTGAATCACACCGGCTCCCAGGCAATCGCGTCAAACGCCATCAGCAGAAAGGGGACGGATTTATTTTCTCTGCTTTAGAGTAGCGAAAATAAATCCGTCCCCTCTTACTGTATTTCTCCTACTAAAAAGAGGAAAAACAAACACCCCATTTTTTACTAGCCAATCTCCAGCAACCCGCCCGTTCAAATATTTTTTACACGCAACTCAATCCCATCTAATATCAATATATGGCGTTACCCCATCTACACTCACATACTCAGACTCACAAAAAATCGACGCATCAGGCGCTTCAATTGAAATGGAGGCACTGCCTGGCGAACTATTAATTATTGGAACGCAGCAAAAATTCACCTTGGTCAGATTCGACCTAAACTCCTTCACCCCTCCAAAATTCAACGTGACACTCATGGCATTATACCCATGCCCCTTCCATTTCTCGGGACACTTATCTGGAACCCCTCTAATCAAGAATGAGAAATAAACTGAAGAGACATCATGAAACTTAAAGCCGACTAACTCGGCACCCTCCACACCTAAAACACCACCAAACATGTGGTCAACCTTAGCTTTGTTAACCGCGTATTTTAACCACATAACATACCTTAAGGAAAATTATAGTACCCATGAACTCCTGGTTCTTACGCAGCATTTAGAACTTCGCCTTCTTGGACGAAAAGGGGACGGCTTTATTCCCCCTACTTTAGAGCAGTGAAATTAAATCCGTCCCCCTTTACTCGCTTTACTTTTTCTGAAAACTCCGACCAACCCTCCATCACCTCAACTTACCAACATGTAATTCATTAAAAACAACACCATCATCCAGATCAGAAAAACTATTAAAGTCATCAATATCCTCTGGCATCCCATAGTAAATCAAGTAATTTCGATCGACAACTAAATAACCATCAAATATCTCCTGCCTTCTGGACACACTCTTTAACTCTCCAGCAGTGATTCCTGGATAAAATCGCCTATCAAACCTCCCCTTATATGGAGGCTTGCACCACAAAGCAGATATTTTCCCGTCTTCTCGGGCGACAAATGTAATCGCCCCTCCACTTACCTCATAGGATACATACCTTCCACCGAAATTCTCAAACTCGGAGATCTCCACATCAAATGTATCGGCTATACACTCAAAAACATCCTCAGTACAATCACCCAAGGAAATTCCACCAATCGAACTACCAGGAATTATATCGGAATCAAAATTAATAATATAATTTTTCATTACTTGCCCCATGAATTCATCAACGCGCCATCAACAGGTGAATTTTTTATTCTGTCGTAGCGCTCAAAACCGCAATGCCTTATACGACCATATACTGGATCTACTGGATCATCAGTTTTAATTACTTTCCAATAATCGCTATCATGGGTCTTTCCGTCAGGATTATAGTCAAGTTTATACTCCTCACCAGACTTCGTTGTTTTCACATAAACCACGTGCTAAGTTTTTTTCTTGTCATCATCTTGCGGATACGTGGCTGTCCAACCTTTACTCGTTAGTGCTTTATCAACATCCGCAGGTGTCTTGCCAGTCAACGCATCGACAAAACGACTTGTTATTTTATCCCTTTTATTAAACTGCTTCAGTGAATTAAGGCAGCTTAACCCAAGCGGATCGATCCAGCTTAATGGATTCGGGGCATACCGATATAGCAGAAAGAAAGGGGACTGATTTATTTTCTCTGTTTTAGAGTAGCAAAAATAAATCCGCCCCCTTTTCTAGG
>NZ_JAMSHW010000017.1:0-118035 GCF_023757525.1 Pseudomonas sp. MWU13-3659
CGCTGACCGTGCGGCTAACCTCTTGATCGCCAAAGCCAAAGCCAAAGCCAAAGCCAAAGCCAAAGCCAAAGCCAAAGCCAAAGCCAAAGCCAAAGCCAAAGCCAAAGCCAAAGCCATTTTGCGCGTTCGTCGGCGCTTCGACGCAGTCGAGCGCTTTTTCACTGTCACGCAACTGTATTGTTGACTATTCTCCGATCTGTCCCAGTACACTTCTCAACTGTTACGGTATTCTGGCTCCGCAGTGAGTCGCACAAGAACAACGATCCCGTCCGCGCTTCGAGAACACGCCATGACCAATCTGCTGCTGTACCAGCGCATTGCCCAGCAACTGGCCGATGATATCCGGCGTGGTGTCTACCAGCCCGGCGAGCGCGTGCCTTCGGTGCGCAAGATGAGCGCGCAGCTCAATGTCAGCCATGCCACCGTGCTGCAGGCCTATGCCAACCTCGAGGATCAGGGCCTGATTCGGGCGCGGCCGCAGTCGGGCTACTACGTGCACCAGACCCCGGCATTGACCGCCCAGACTCCGGACATCGCCCGGGTCGAACGCCCAGGGCTGGTCACGCGCGCCAGCATCATCCAGCAGGTCCTGGTCGAGGCGCGTCGTGATGGCGTGTTCCCCTTCGGTGCGGCGGTTCCCCATGTGGACTACCTGCCGGTGCGCGCCCTGCACCAGCAACTGGCCAAGGTCACCCGGTTCCATAGTCCGCGGGCCTTCAGCTACATGTTCAGCCCAGGTTTCGAACCCTTGCGTCGGCAGATTGCGATACGCATGCGCGACGCAGGCGTGCTGGTCGACCCGCGTGAGGTGGTGGTCACTCACGGCTGTGTCGATGCCTTGCAGATGTCGTTGCGAGTGCTGACCCGGCCAGGTGACCTGATCGCTGCGGAATCACCCACCTACTATGGGCTGTTGCAGCTTGCCGACCTGCTGGGATTGAAGGTCATCGAGATCCCAAGCGACCCTTCCACGGGTATCAGCCTCGAAGCTTTGCAACTGGCGGCCAACCAATGGTCGATCAAGGCATTGGTCCTGACCGCTCGCCTCAGTAATCCTCTGGGCGGCACCATTCCGGAAGAGCGTCAGAAGCAACTGCTGCGCCTGGCGTCAGACTTCGATATCCAGATCGTCGAAGACGATATCTATGGCGAGTTGATGTTCGAGCAAGGCCGGACCAAGGCACTCAAGGCGTTCGATCGCCTGGACCGGGTGATCTACTGTTCGAGTTTTTCCAAGACCCTTTCACCGGGTGTGCGGGTTGGCTGGATGATTGCTGGGCGATACCAGGATGAAATTCAGCGCTTGCAGACCTTCACCACGCATTCGGCCTGCAGCGTGACCCAGATGGGTGTGGCGGCGTATCTGGAGAACGGTGGCTATGATCGCCATCTGCGCTTCATCCGCCAGGAATACCGTAAGAACCTGAGTGCCTATCAGTTGGCCGTGCAGCAGCACTTCCCGGAAGGTACGCAGATGACTCGACCAACGGGGGGGTTCATTCTCTGGGTCAGTCTGCCTGGGCGGGTCAACACGCAAGAACTGCATGTCCGAGCGCTGGAGCAGGGAATCAGCATTGCGCCGGGTCTGATCTTCAGCAACACCGAGCAGTTCAACCACTGTATTCGCCTCAATTGCGGCTTCCCTTGGAATAAAGAGGCCGAGCGTGCGGTGGTTGCATTGGGGTTGCTGGCCAGTCAATTGTGCAGGGAATCGACGGCCTCACTTTTGTAGGCTTGTCAGGCGCGCGTGGAACAGGGAGCATACGCGCTTTTCCAGCCTGTTCCCGATACCTATGAAAGCGCTTCGACCGTTTGCCCTCATCCTGTGCTGTGTAGTGCCCTGGTTGTCAGTGGGTATGGCCCAGGCTGCGGAGCCTGCGGCCAAGGCGCAGGCTGCAACAGGCAAGGCCGCCAAGCCGGCAAAACCTGCTGCGAAGCCCAAGTCCAAGCCCAAAATGAAGGCGAAGCCAGTCAGCAAGGCCGTCGCCAAGCCTCTAGCTGCACCCAAGCTGGACCTGAGCCTGCCGGCCGACATGGTTCGGCATCTCAAGCCGGATGTCGGCGATGTGCCACCGCCGCGCAAGGCGTTGCTGCCGTCCATGTTTCCGGCCAAGCCCAAGGCCGAGTCTGACGACAGCCCGTTCCAGCTCAATGGCCGGTTGATCAGCAACGAAATGCAATTGCAGCTTCGCAACGATGCGCGCCATGACGTGGAGGGTGCCGCAATCGATTTCGAATTTCGCAACTGACTGCCGGGTCACGGGTGAATTCATCCGTTCGGCAATTTCAAACGTATGTTTGAGCGGTTAGTATCCAGGGACGTTCGTCCCGCTTTGCTCCTGGGAGTCCTGTTGTCATGAAATGCCGCGAGGGCTGCGGTGCCTGCTGCATCGCCCCGTCCATCAGTTCGCCGATCCCCGGTATGCCAGAAGGCAAGCCGGCGGGCGAGCGCTGCCTGCACTTGAATGTCGAAAACCTCTGCGAGCTGTTCGGCAGGCCCGAGCGGCCCAAGGTGTGTGGCGGTTTCAAGGCGGAAGTGGATGTCTGTGGCAATGATCGTGACGATGCCATCCGCATCATCGGGTGGCTGGAGCAGATGACGGCGGCGTGACAGGTTGGATCTTCGACAACAAGGAACAAGATGATGAGATCGATCAAGCGTATTGCTCTGCTGTGTGGCATGGGTGTCCTGCTGGCGCCGACGGCCTGGGCCGAGAACTGGCAGGTGGCCAAGGACGAGGAGGGCATCAAGGTGTCGCTGAGCGAAGTGCCGGGCTCCAATTACAAGGCTTACCGTGGCGTGACCGTGATCAAGGCGCCGTTGGCCAAGGTCAGGGCGTTGCAGGAGGATGTGGCGGGGGCCTGTGCCTGGATTCACGAGTGCAAGTCGCAGAAGCTGCTCAAGCAGGAAGGCGACCAGAGCTGGACCTACACCCAGTTCAACACGCCATGGCCGGTGACGCCGCGTGACTCGATCCTGCACGTGACCACGGTCCAGGAAGCTGACGGCAGCCTCACGCGCAAGCTCGAGGAACAGCCTAAATACCTGCCCGAGACCGATGGTTTCGTGCGGGTGGCCCAGGTGCAGGGCTTCTGGAAGCTGGTGCCCAAGGGTGACAGTACCGAGGTGACCTACCAGGTGCACACCGAACCGGGCGGGAGCGTGCCGGCGATGGTGGCCAACAAGTTCGTGGTGGATGCGCCGTTCAATACCCTCAAAGCGTTGCGCGCTAAAGCCGAGAGGCCGTGATGGCTCCGCAGCTCGTGCCAGGCCTGTAGGAGCCGGCCTTGCCGGCGAACAGCGGCATGGCCGGTGCCATTCACCGCGTCGCCTGGTTCGCCGGCCGGGCCGGCTCCTACGGCGGTCGTATTACCTACTTGAATCTGCGTTCCACGCCTTTCTCCACGAGGATCTTCGCCGAAATCTCCTCCACCGAAAAATGCGTGGAGTTGATGTTGGGAATGTTCTCCTTGCGGAACAGGCTTTCCACCTCGCGCACCTCGAACTCGCACTGGGCAAAGCTCGAATAGCGGCTGTTGGGCTTGCGCTCGTGGCGGATGGCGGTCAGGCGGTCGGGGTCGATGGTCAGGCCAAACAGCTTGCTGTGGTGCTTCTTCAGCACCGCCGGCAGTTGCAGGCGCTCCATGTCGTCCTCGGTCAGCGGGTAGTTGGCGGCGCGGATGCCGAACTGCATGGCCATGTACAGGCAGGTCGGGGTCTTGCCGCAGCGCGACACGCCCACCAGGATCAGGTCGGCCTTGTCGTAGTAGTGGGTGCGCGCGCCGTCGTCGTTGTCGAGGGCGAAGTTGACCGCCTCGATGCGCTCCATGTAGTTCGAGTTGCCGCCGATCGAGTGGGATTTACCCACGGAATAAGACGAATGGGCGGTCAATTCCTGCTCGAGCGGGGATAAAAACGTCGAGAAGATGTCGATCATGAAGCCATTGGACGTGGCCATGACCTCACGGATGTCCTGGTTGACGATGGTGTCGAAGATGATTGGGCGCACCCCGTCGCGCTCGGCCGCGGCGTTGATCTGCTGGACCATGGCGCGAGCCTTGTCCAGCGTATCGATGTAGGGGCGCGTGAATTTGTTGAACGGAATGCTCTCGAATTGTGCGAGCAGGCTCTGGCCCAGCGTTTCTGCGGTGATGCCGGTACCGTCGGAGATGAAGAACGCAGTTCGTTTCATTTGCACCTGGGGCCTTAAGCTGCCGAATATTTCTGGATATGATAGGTTCGGTTTGCCGAACAGGGTCGTTTGGCATTCTCACTTATTTTCCAGGTCCAGGCCACAAGCGTCCCGGCCCAGTCGCACAACCGGCAGGCGGGCGCCCTTGAGCTTTTCCAATACAGTTAGTGGAGAGATCACCTTGGTAGAGTACGTAGTTTCCCTCGATAAGCTCGGCGTCCATGATGTGGAGCATGTGGGGGGCAAGAACGCATCCCTCGGCGAGATGATCAGCAACCTCGCCGGTGCCGGCGTGTCGGTGCCGGGCGGCTTTGCCACTACGGCCCAGGCGTACCGCGACTTTCTCGAGCAGAGTGGCCTGAACGACCGCATCCATGCGGCGCTCGACGCCCTGGATGTGGACGACATCAACGCCCTGGCCAAGACCGGCGCACAGATCCGCCAGTGGGTGATGGAAGCCGAATTCCCGGCGCGCCTGGATTCGGAAATCCGTACGGCCTTCGCTGAAATGGCCGCTGGCAATGACAACATGGCCGTGGCCGTGCGTTCCTCGGCCACCGCCGAAGACCTGCCGGACGCCTCCTTCGCCGGCCAGCAGGAGACCTTCCTCAACATCCGCGGCGTCGACAACGTCATCCGCGCCGCCAAGGAAGTCTTCGCCTCGCTGTTCAACGACCGCGCCATCGCCTACCGCGTGCACCAGGGCTTCGACCACAAGCTGGTCGCCCTGTCCGCTGGCGTGCAGCGCATGGTCCGCTCCGAAACCGGCACCGCCGGCGTGATGTTCACCCTCGATACCGAATCGGGCTTCCGCGACGTGGTCTTCATCACCGGTGCCTACGGCCTGGGTGAAACCGTCGTGCAGGGCGCGGTCAACCCTGACGAATTCTATGTCCACAAGCAGACGCTGCAGGCCGGTCGCCCGGCGATTCTGCGCCGCAACCTGGGCAGCAAGGCGATCAAGATGGTCTACGGCGACGAAGCCAAGGCCGGCCGTTCGGTCAAGACCGTCGAAGTCGACCGTGCTGATCGCGCGCGCTTCTGCCTGAGCGACGCCGAAGTCAACGAACTGGCCAAGCAGGCCATGATCATCGAGCAGCACTATCAGCGCCCGATGGACATCGAGTGGGCCAAGGACGGTGACGACGGCAAACTGTACATCGTCCAGGCCCGCCCCGAGACCGTGAAGAGCCGCTCCAGCGCCAATGTCATGGAGCGCTACCTGCTTAAGGAAAAGGGCACCGTGCTGGTCGAAGGCCGGGCCATCGGCCAACGCATCGGCGCCGGCAAGGTCCGCGTGATCCACGACGTCTCGGAAATGGACAAGGTCCAGCCGGGCGACGTGCTGGTCTCGGACATGACCGACCCGGACTGGGAGCCGGTGATGAAACGCGCCAGCGCCATCGTCACCAACCGCGGCGGCCGTACCTGCCACGCGGCGATCATCGCGCGTGAACTGGGCATCCCGGCAGTCGTCGGTTGCGGCAACGCCACCCAGGTGCTGAAGGACGGCCAGGGCGTCACCGTCTCCTGCGCCGAAGGCGACACCGGCTTCATCTTCGAAGGCGAGCTGGGCTTCGACATCAAGCAGAACTCCGTGGACGCCATGCCCGAACTGTCGTTCAAGATCATGATGAACGTCGGCAACCCGGACCGCGCCTTTGACTTCGCCCAGCTGCCCAACGCCGGTGTCGGCCTGGCACGCCTGGAGTTCATCATCAACCGCATGATCGGCGTGCACCCCAAGGCGCTGCTCAACTACGCCGGCCTGCCGCCTGAGCTGAAAGACAGCGTCGACAAGCGCATCGCTGGCTACGACGATCCGGTTGGCTTCTATGTCGAGAAACTGGTCGAGGGCATCAGCACCCTGGCCGCGGCCTTCTACCCGAAAAAGGTCATCGTGCGCCTGTCGGACTTCAAGTCCAACGAGTACGCCAACCTGATCGGCGGCAAGCTGTACGAACCGGAAGAAGAAAACCCGATGCTGGGCTTCCGTGGTGCTTCGCGCTACATCAGCGAGTCGTTCCGTGACTGCTTCGAGCTCGAGTGCCGCGCCCTGAAACGCGTGCGCAACGACATGGGCCTGACCAACGTCGAGATCATGGTGCCGTTCGTGCGCACCCTGGGCGAGGCCAGCCAGGTCGTCGACCTGCTCGCCGAGAACGGCCTGGCCCGCGGCGACAACGGCCTGCGCGTGATCATGATGTGCGAACTGCCGTCCAACGCCATTCTGGCCGAGGAGTTCCTCGAGTACTTCGACGGCTTCTCCATCGGTTCCAACGACCTGACCCAGCTGACCCTGGGCCTGGACCGCGACTCGGGGATCATCGCGCACCTGTTCGACGAACGTAACCCGGCCGTGAAGAAGCTGCTGGCCAACGCCATCCAGGCGTGCAACAAGGCCGGCAAGTACATCGGCATCTGCGGCCAGGGCCCGTCGGATCACCCGGACCTCGCCAAGTGGCTGATGGAGCAGGGTATCGAGAGCGTGTCGTTGAACCCGGACTCGGTGCTCGAAACCTGGTTCTTCCTGGCCGAAGGCCAGGGCGCGGCCTGATGTGATCGGCGGGAGCGCTGCTGCGTTCCCGCTTCGGACCTTGTAGGAGCGGGCTTGCCCCGCGATAGCGCCAGTGCGGACGCCTCGGTCGTCTGGTCTGGCCCGATCGCGGGTCAAGCCCGCTCCTGCATTTCGTTTCCCTTGTATGTTTGTGAGCCCATGCAAAGCAGCAGCACCCTTTTCCCCGTCGCGTTGCTCAGTGCCGAGCGCCGTGGCGACCTCAGCGAAGACGTCTATCGGATCAAGGCCGGCAACAGCCCGGATCCGAGCGTCGAGCTGGCAGTCACCCGTCTGGGGCTGGCTGATCAACGGCGCGCCCAGGGCGTGCCGGTCATTCTGCTACACGGCAGTTTTTCCAACCGACGGTTCTGGTTCTCGCCCAAGGGCATCGGCCTGGGCGCCTTCCTCGCGCGCGCCGGATTCGACGTGTGGGTCCCGGAAATGCGCGGTCACGGCCTGTCGCCACGCAACCGTGACTGGCGGCACAACCGGGTAGCGGACTACGCCCGCTACGACTTGCCGGTGATCGGTGCGTTCGTTCGCGAGCAGACCGGGCAGGCGCCGCACTGGGTCGGGCACTCGTTGGGCGGCATCACGCTGGCTGCGGCTCTGGGCAGCGGATACCTGGAGGCCGGGTTGGTGGCCAGCGCGGCGCTCTTCGGCACCCAGGTCAGCCGAGTCTACTGGCCGCTGAAGGTGCCACCGGTGGAGTGGGGGGCGCGCCTGTTGCTCAAGCGTTTTGCGCAGATTTCCGGCTCGCGCCTCAAGCGTGGCCCGGAAGACGAGCCTATCGGCCTGGCCTTGGAAAGCCTGCGCTGGAATGGCCTGTTCGGTCGCTTCGGTGACAAGGAGCAGGACTGGTGGGCGGGGCTGACGGACGTCGAGGTGCCGCTGCTGGCGGTGGCCGGCGCGGCGGACTTCCAGGACCCGGTGTGGGCCTGCCGCAAGCTGTTCGAGCAGTTCGGCGGCGACAGCAAGCAGTTCCTGCGCCTGGGGCGCGAGGAGGGCTTCGAGGCCTTCGGGCATGTCGACATGCTGGTCAGCAAGGCGGCGCAGGCGCAGGTGTGGCCGCTGGTGGAACGCTGGTTGAGGGATCCGCAGGTCGCGGTGCATGCCTCGACGGTGGCGGCGGAGCCGGTACCGGTCAGCTAACCGTTTGCGCCTGTGCTGAACGTTGCGCCGTGCCTGTAGGAGCCGGCCTTGCCGGCGAATGGGCCAGAGCAGTCAGCACAAGACAGTTGCTCCCATGCCTGGCCCGGCTTTGCCGGGCATCGCCAGCAAGGCTGGCTCCTACAGGTTGCGGTGCTGCTGTGGGTGCGGGGTCACCCGCGAAGAGGTCGGAACAGGCACTGACAAACTGACTGAGCGGTCTCGGATGACTGCCATGCCGTCCAAGGTGTAGCCTTGATGCCACTTTCGCTTTCGTTGTGACTGACAGGAGTTTCCCATGCAGCATTACGTAACGCCCGATCTGTGCGACGCCTACCCGGACCTGGTCCAGGTGCTCGAACCCATGTTCAGCAACTTCGGTGGCCGCGACTCCTTCGGCGGCCAGATCGTCACCATCAAGTGCTTCGAGGACAACTCGCTGGTCAAGGAGCAAGTCGATCTCGATGGCAAGGGCAAGGTCCTGGTGGTCGATGGCGGCGGTTCGCTGCGCCGCGCGCTGCTGGGCGACATGCTTGCAGAGAAAGCCGCGAAGAACGGCTGGGAAGGCCTGGTGATCTACGGCTGCGTGCGTGACGTCGATGTGCTGGTGCAGACCGATGTCGGCGTGCAGGCCCTGGCCAGCCACCCGATGAAGACCGACAAGCGCGGCATCGGCGACCTCAACGTCGTGGTCACGTTTGCCGGCGTGACGTTCCGCCCAGGCGAGTACGTGTACGCCGACAACAATGGTGTGATCGTCTCGCCAAGCCCGCTGAAAATGCCGGAGTGACGCGCCGCGGGCGCTGATGGAGCTTTGATGTTCGAGGAAGACAACGCGCAGTGGGGCCTGGTGCATGCCCTGGTGCTCGATGGCAAGGGTGGTGCGCGCTCGATCGCCCGGACCGAGCTGGACGATCTGCAGTTGGATGCTCATGAGAGCCTGTGGCTGCATTGGGATCGCAGCCACCCCCAGACCCGCACCTGGCTGCTGCAGGACAGTGGCCTGAGCGAGTTCGCCTGCGACCTGCTGCTGGAAGAAAACACCCGTCCGCGCTTGCTGCAGTTGGCCAACGAGCAGATGTTGTTGTTCCTGCGCGGGGTCAACCTCAACCCGGGCGCGGAGCCTGAAGACATGGTGTCGGTGCGCATCTTCGCCGAGGCGCGCCGGGTCATCTCGCTGCGCCTGCGCCCTTTGCGCGCCAGTGACGAAATACTGCAACAGCTGGACGAGGGCAGGGGGCCGAAATCGGCCTCCGAGCTGCTCCTGCTGATGGGTGAGCTGCTCACGGAAAAGGTCCAGGCACTGGTCAGCGAGCTGTCGGAAGCCGTCGATCTCGAGGAAGAGAAGGTGGAATCCGACGAACGGTATACGCCGGAACAGGGCAGCCTTCAGCAGATACGTCGTCGCGCCGCCGGCCTGCGCCGTTTCCTCGCCCCGCAACGGGATATCTACGCCCAGTTGTCGCGCAACAAGTGCAGCTGGTTCGCCGACCCCGACGCGGACTACTGGAACGAGCTGAACAACAGCCTGATCCGCTACCTGGAAGAGCTGGAACTGGCCCGCGAGCGCGCCGCCCTGGTGCTGGAGAGTGAGGATCGGCGGCGCAGCGAGCGGATGAACCGGACCATGTACCGCTTCGGCATCATCACCTGCATCTTCCTGCCGATGAGCTTCGTCACCGGGCTGCTGGGCATCAATGTTGGCGGTATTCCGGGCTCCAGCAGCCCCTACGGCTTCCTGTTCGCCAGCCTGATCGTGCTGGGGTTGGCGGTGGGGCAGTGGCTGTTGTTCCGAAGGCTGAGGTGGGTGTGATGCGTTTCATCACAGGGCAAGCCGGGTGTAAATCTCATTTTGAAACATTCGTCCCACATTCATGTGTGACCCATCGCGCGGCGCCCTCGTCTTTGACTCACATTGCGCGAGGTGCCCATGCACGATCCGTTTGAAGAATCCCTGCGCGACCTGCTCAAGGGGTCGCCGTCCGGCCAGGACCGTGACGACGCCGCCTGCCTGGGTCGCGTGCTCAAGACCGCCAACCGCCAGGTCGGCGCGGGTGATCTGTTCAGCCTGCTTGGCCGTTGGAGCCAGGCGCTGCTGATCGCCGTGAACAATGGCTCGGCGCATGTCGCGCCGGTCCGTCGCAACTCTACCCGCAACGCTGCCGCTGGCAGGCACGCAGATAAGGCCGATTGAATATGGAACTCGATCTCTGGACCCAGAGCCTGGTCACCGCCATGACCGCCCTTTGGACCAAGGTGGCGAACTTCATCCCCAACCTGTTCGGCGCGCTGGTCGTGGTGCTGCTCGGCTTCGTAGTGGCCAAGCTGCTCGACACCCTGCTGTCCAAGGTACTCGCCAAATTCGGCCTCGACCGCCTGATGAGCGGTACCGGGCTGACCAAGATGCTGGCCCGGGTCGGCATCCAGGTGCCGATCTCGACGCTGATCGGCAAGATCGTCTATTGGTTCGTGCTGCTGATCTTCCTGGTTTCGGCCGCTGAATCGCTGGGCCTCGAGCGGGTCTCGGCGACGCTGGACATGCTTGCCCTGTACCTGCCGAAGGTGTTCGGCGCGGCGCTGGTGCTGCTGGCCGGCGTGCTGCTGGCTCAGTTGGCCAATGGCCTGGTGCGCGGTGCGGCCGAGGGTATCGGCCTGGAGTACGCCGCGGGTGTCGGGCGTATCGTCCAGGGCCTGGTGATCATCATCAGCATTTCGGTGGCTATCAGTCAGCTTGAGGTCAAGACCGACCTGCTGAACCATGTAATCGTCATCGGCCTCATTACCGTTGGTCTGGCCGTTGCGTTGGCGATGGGCCTGGGCAGCCGGGAAATTGCCGGGCAGATCCTGGCCGGAATCTATGTGCGTGAACTGTATCAAGTAGGCCAGCAGGTGCGTATTGGCGAGGTCGAAGGGCACATCGAGGAAATCGGCACGGTCAAGACGACCCTGCTCACCGATGATGGCGAATTAGTGTCGTTTTCCAATCGCGTGCTGCTTGAACAGCGCGTGAATAGCCGCTAACCGCACAAAAGCTGTTAATGTATGCCGCCGCGAAATCGGCCCAAGGGGGCCGAGCGGCGACATTGACCTGACTGTCGGCCAGATCCGTTTTGAATAAAGTTCATTCGCCGCCCATGCGTTACGACCCCCGGGAGCTCACCGACGAGGAGTTGGTGGCGCGTTCGCATGAGGAGCTGTTTCACGTTACCCGCGCCTATGAGGAACTCATGCGGCGCTACCAGCGGACGCTGTTCAATGTCTGCGCGCGCTACCTGGGGAACGATCGGGATGCCGACGATGTCTGTCAGGAGGTGATGTTGAAGGTGCTGTACGGGCTGAAGAACTTCGAGGGCAAATCGAAGTTCAAGACCTGGCTCTACAGCATCACCTACAACGAATGCATCACCCAGTACCGCAAGGAGCGTCGCAAGCGAAGGTTGATGGATGCCCTGAGCCTGGACCCTGTCGAAGAGGCGTCCGAGGACACGGCACCGAAGCCTGAAGAAAAGGGCGGGCTGGATAAATGGCTGGTGCATGTGAACCCGATCGACCGGGAAATCCTGGTGCTGCGATTTGTCGCAGAGCTGGAATTCCAGGAGATCGCAGACATCATGCACATGGGCCTGAGCGCCACGAAAATGCGCTACAAGCGCGCGCTCGACAAGCTTAGAGAGAAATTTGCAGGCCTGGCTGAAACTTAGTCGGCTGCAAATACCTCTAACCAACCGGCAAGTTCTGCTAGACTAGCCGTCGAGTTGTCCCCCGGATGTTGGTGGGACTGCTTAACTATCACCAGATGGGGATTTAACGGATGAAATTGAAAAACACCTTGGGCTTGGCCATTGGTACTCTCGTAGCCGCTACTTCGCTCGGTGCTCTGGCACAGGGCCAAGGCGCGGTCGAAATCGAAGGCAACGTCACCAAGCAGTTCTACGATAGCGAGCGCAACTTCAAGAACGACGGCACCAACCCTGGTGTTCGCCTCGGTTACTTCCTGACCGACGACGTCTCCCTTGACCTGGGCTACAACGAGACTCACAACGCTCGTGGCGAAGTCTTCAACAAAGACATCAAAGGCTCGAAAACCAAGCTGGACGCCACCTACCACTTCGGTACCGTCGGCGATGCACTGCGTCCGTACGTTTCCGCTGGTTTCGCTCACGAGAGCCTGGGCCAGGCCACTCGTAGCGGCCGTGACCACTCCACCTTCGCCAACGTTGGCGCTGGCGCCAAGTGGTACATCACCGACATGTTCTTCGCCCGTGCCGGCGTCGAAGCCATGTACAACATCGACAACGGCAACACCGAGTGGGGTCCGACCGTTGGTCTGGGTCTGAACTTCGGTGGCAGCGGTGGCCAGAAAGCCGCTCCTGCGCCGGCTCCAGTTGCCGAAGTCTGCTCCGACAGCGACAACGACGGCGTCTGCGACAACGTCGACAAGTGCCCTGACACCCCAGCCAACGTTACCGTTGACGCTGATGGCTGCCCGGCTGTCGCCGAAGTCGTTCGCGTTGAGCTGGACGTCAAGTTCGACTTCGACAAGTCGGTCGTCAAGCCAAACAGCTACGGCGACATCAAGAACCTGGCTGACTTCATGAAGCAGTACCCACAGACCACCACCACCGTGGAAGGTCACACTGACTCCGTCGGCCCAGACGCTTACAACCAGAAGCTGTCCGAGCGTCGTGCCAACGCTGTCAAGCAGGTCCTGACCCAGCAGTACGGCGTAGAATCGAGCCGTGTTAGCTCGGTTGGCTACGGTGAGACCCGTCCGGTCGCCGACAACGCCACCGAAGCTGGCCGCGCCGTCAACCGTCGCGTAGAAGCTCAGGTAGAAGCCCAGGCCAAGTAATTGGTTTGACGCTTCACGAAAAACCCGGCCTCGGCCGGGTTTTTCTTTGCCTGGCGTTCAAGGGCGCCTCCTTCTGCGCTGTCGCACGGGAAACAGGGTTGTCTGTAGGAGCGGCTTAAGCCGCGAAGCAGGCAGCGCGGTGCCTGGTACCCGCTTCGCGGGTGATCGCGGCTAAAGCCGCTCCTACAGGTTTTGCGCCAAATCAATTTCATCCCTTGAGCAGGGCGAGCAGCAGCACCAGGTTGAATAGCAGGGACAGTAGCGCCACCGTTCGCCACACCTTCAGCGGCTCGCGCTCCAGCAGCGGGCGCGGTCGGTCGGGCAGTTCCTGTCGATCCCCGCGCTCAAGCAGCAACAACCACTGTTCAGCCGTCTCGAAGCGGTGCGCTGGATTGGCGGCCACCGCCTGCTCCAGATTGCGCTGCAACCACTCAGGCAAGTCGGGGCGATAGCGGGCGGCATTGACTGGAGCGCCGAAACGCGGCCGCTGGAAGGCTTCGATTTCACCGTAGGGGTAATGCCCTGTCAGCAGGTGGTAGAGCGTCACGCCCACCGCGTAGAGATCCTGGCGCGGGCCAGGTGGCTGGCCATCGAAGGCTTCCGGGGCGATGTACGACGGCGTACCGGGCAGGGTGTGGGGCAAGTCCTCGGACAAGCCTGGGCAATAGGCCAGGCCGAAGTCCAGCACACGCAACTGACCGTCGCTGCCCAGATGCAGATTTTCCGGCTTGATGTCGCGATGCAGCAGATTGCGCCGATGCAGTATGCCGACCGCCTGCAACAGCTGGCGAGCAACCTCCAGCCACTGTGGCAGGGGCAAAGGGCCGTGGTTGGCGAGCAGGGTGGCGAGGGTAGAACCTGGATACTCGCGCATCAGGTAGTACAGGTGTTGGCGCTGGCTGGCCGGGTGCGTCTCGGGGAAGTGCCGGCCGGCGACCCGGCGCAGGAACCACTCTTCCAGCAGCAGGCTCTGGGTCGCCTTGAGTGCCACCTCGCGGGTCTCGGGCAACGTCTTGAGCAACCAGGCCTGGCCGTGGTCATCCCGCACCCGGTAGAGCAGTGACTGACGACTTTGGCTGAGTATTCCTTCGACCGTCCAGCCATCGACCATTTGCCCGCTGCGCAAGGCGCCGGGCAGAGGCCATTGTTGCGATTGTGCCAGTGTATCGGCGAGGTTGGCCGAGCCCAGCGCATCGACACGGACCAGCAAGGCGCTGGCGTTGTCCTGGCTACCGCAAAGATGAGCGCAGGCCACCAGTGTATCGACGGCTTCCTGCAGGTCTGGCTGTTCACGCAGGATCGCCTGGATATGCGTGTCTCCCAGGCTGGCCCAGACGCCATCGCTGAGCAGCAGGAAGCACTCGCCCTCATGCAGGTCACCCTCCAGGTAGTCCACCAGCAACTGCTGGTCCAGCCCCAGGGCGCGCTTGAGCACGTGCTGCATGCCCGGCTGGTCCCAGACATGGTCCTCGCTCAGGCATTGCAGGCTGTCCCCATGCCAGCGGTACAGGCGGCAATCGCCGACATGGGCGAGGGTGAAGCGTCGCCCCCGCAAAACCAGGGCGCTGAGGGTGGTCAGCAGGGGTTGGCCATTGCCCTGGGCGCGCAGCCAGCGGTTCTGCGCCAGCAGCAGGCGATCCAGGGCCTGGGTCACGCTACAGGTGGCGGGTGTGGCGTAGTAGTCCAGCGCCAGCGCCTGGAGGCTGGCCCGCGCCGCCAGGCCGCCGTCGGCGCACTGGCTGACGCCGTCGGCGAGGGCAAACAGGTAGCCCTTGCTGACGGCCAGCTCCGGCGCGGGGGTGACCAGGCGCAGGGCGTCCTGGTTTTCCGCCCGCGGCCCGGTGGCGCTAGCCTGGGCGAAACTCAGGCGCAGGCTCATACCCGTGCCGCGGTGACCGCCGCCGAGCCCCAGGTGGTGCGCCAGCGCAGCTTGACGCCATGCAGGCCGAACCAGGCCAGCAAGCCGAGACTGGCGAACAGCCACAAGCCCAGCTGGTAGTCGCCGGTATGTTGCTTGATGGCGCCCAATCCGGCCGCGAGGAGGAAGCCGCCGATACCACCGGCCATGCCGATCAGCCCGGTCATCACCCCGATCTCCTGGCGGAAGCGTTGCGGCACCAGCTGGAACACCGCGCCATTGCCGGCGCCCAAGCCCAGCATGGCGCTGACGAACAGTGCCAGCGCGGCGGCCGCGCTGGGCAGGTTGAAGCCTACCGCGGCGATGCACACGGCTGCCACGCCGTACATGGCCAGCAAGGTGCGGATGCCGCCAAAGCGATCGGCCAGGGCCCCGCCCAGCGGGCGCATCAGGCTGCCGGCGAACACGCAGGCAGCGGTGTAGTAGCCGGCGGTGACCGGGCTCAGGGCGTACTGGTCGCTGAAGTAGCCGGGCAGGGCGCTGGCCAGGCCGATGAAGCCGCCGAAGGTGACGCTGTAGAAGAACATGAACCACCAGCTGTCGCGGTCGCCCAGGGCCTTGAGGTAGTCAGCCATGGCTTTCGGTTTGGGGCGCTCTGGGGCATTGCGCGCCAGCAGGGCGAACAGCGCCAGGGTCAGCAGCAGCAGCAACAGTGCAAAACCGAATACATTGTTCCAGCCAAAGCCGGCCGCCAGGGCGGGCGCCAACAGGGCAGCGAATACCGTGCCGGAGTTACCGGCACCGGCGATGCCCATGGCCTTGCCCTGGTGCTGCGGTGGATACCACTGCGAAGCCAGCGGCAAGGAGACGGCGAATGAGGCCCCTGCGAAGCCGAGGAACACGCCGAGCAACAGCGCTTGTTCATAGCTGTGCACGCCCAGGTGCCAGGCACAGGCCAGGGCGACGATCACCACCACCTGGCCGATGAGGCCTGCGGTCTTGGGTGACAGGCGGTCGACCAGCAGGCCCATGGCGAAGCGCAGCAGCGCGCCGGCCAGGATCGGCGTGGCCACCATCAGGCCCCGTTGCTGGGCACTGAGTTGCAGGTCGGCGGCGATCTGCACCGCCAGGGGGCCGAGCAGGTACCAGACCATGAAGCTCAGGTCGAAGTAGAGGAAGGCGGCGAACAGGGTGGGCAGATGCCCGGATTTCCAGAAGCTCGTATTCATCGAACACCTCATTGGGCGCACAACACAGGGGCGTAAACGCAAAGACGCCGCTGCCCGGTCCACGGTTGTGGAGAGGGGAGCGACGTCTTTGTCGGGGTTTGGGGGCAACCGCCGTTGGCTACCTGGCCTGTAGTTCAGCAAGAGCCGGGCCAAGTTCTCGTAGGAACCAGCCTTGCTGGCGAATGGGGCATGCTTCGCCAGCAAGGCTGGCTCCTACAGAGGTGGTGGTGTTCAGCTGAGCATTTCGGACAGGGCGATGATCTGTTCCGCCACCTGGATCAGCTTCTGCTGGCGACTCATGGCCTGGCGGCGCATCAGGGTGTAGGCCTGTTCCTCGTTACAGTCCTTCATCTTCATCAGCAGGCCCTTGGCCTGCTCGATGCGCTTGCGCTCGGCCAGTTGTTGGTCGCGAGCCGTTAGTTGGGCGCGCAGTGCCTGATCGCTCTCGAAGCGCGCCATGGCCACGTCGAGGATGGGTTGCAGGCGCGCTGCGTGGATGCCTTCGACGATATAGGCGCTGACCCCGGCCTGGATCGCCTGGCGCATCACCCCGGGATCATGCTCGTCAGTGAACAGCACGATGGGCCGTGGGTGGTCGCGGCTGACCAGCACCATCTGCTCCAGCACATCCCGGCCGGGTGACTCGGTATCGATCAGCACCACGTCCGGGCGCACCGTTTCGACGCAGCCGGGCAGGTCGACGGTCAGGCCGCCGGCCTCGATCACTTCGAAGCCTGCCTCGCTCAATGCGGCCTTGAGGCGGCCAACCTTCTTTTCGGTGTCGTCGATCAGCAGGATGCGCAACATGATCGTCCCTCAGCGTCCGACGCGCGCGCCGGGCGCCACGTCCAGGGCGTGCAGGCTGAAGCTGCGCGCGTAACCATGGGGGTCGCTGCCGTCCCAGCGGCTGCCGTCGATCAGCAGGCTGCTGCGCATCGGCAGGTCGGCGCAGGGTACGTGCAAGGCTTCGGCGGCCTCACGGTACAGGGCCAGTTGCTGGACCTGGCGTGCCACATCGAGGTAATCCGGGTCTTCGCGCAGGATGCCCCAACGGCGGAACTGGGTCATGAACCACATGCCGTCGGAGAGGTAGGGCAGGTTGGCGCGCCCCTGGTCGAACAGGCGCAGTGCGTGGCGGTCCTGCCAGCGGTTGCCCTGGCCATCCTGATAATCGCCAAGCAGGCGCGGTTCGATGCTGCTCACCGGGATGCCCAGGTAGCTGTCGCCACTGAGCAACTGCGCGGCGCCCCGGCGGTTCTCGAGGTTCTGTTCGATGAACCGGCTGGCGGCGAGGACCGCTTTGATCAACGCCCGGGCGCTGTTGGGGTACTGCTCGACGAAGCCGCGGCCGCAGGCCAGCACCTTTTCCGGATGATCCGGCCATACCGCCTGGCTGGTGGCCAAGGTGAAGCCCTGGCCCTTGGCGATGGCGTCGGCCGACCAGGGCTCGCCGGCACAGAAGCCGTCGATGCGCCCGGCCTGCAGGTGGGCGACCATCTGTGCGGGTGGCACCACCACGCTGTCGACGTCACGCAATGGGTGAATGCCCTGGCTGGCCAGCCAGTAGTACAGCCACATGGCGTGGGTGCCGGTGGGGAAGGTTTGGGCGAAGGTCAGCCGTGCGCCATGCTGGTGCACCAGCCGGGCCAGTGCCTCGGGGCTGGTCACGCCCTTGCGCTGCAGTGCCGAGGAGAGGTTGATGGCCTGGGCGTTCTGGTTCAGGCCCATGAGCACCGCCATGTCCCTGGCCGGGCCGCCACCCACGCCCAGCTGCACGGCATAGACCAGCCCGTACAGGCAGTGGGCGGCGTCCAGCTCGCCCCGGGCCAGCTTGTCGCGCAGGCCGGCCCAGGAGGCCTGGCGGTGCAGGTTGAGGGTCAGGCCCTGCTGCTGGGCGAAGCCCTGGGTGGCAGCCACGATCACCGAAGCGCAGTCGGTCAGGGCCATGAAACCGATGTCCAGGCAGGTCTTCTCGGGGGCATCGCTGCCGCTGACCCAGGCCAGGGGCATTGTCGGGGGGGCTGTATTCACGGGGATCCTCGGGGGTTTCAGCGCAACTGCATGGGGCAGAAGAAGCAACCCATGTGCCAGGGCCCTGTCGCCACGACGGCGCGCTGGCTATAATCGCCCCCTCACACACCGCGAGTCCGCCCGCCCATGTATACCCTGGCCCGCCAGCTGCTGTTCAAGCTTTCCCCGGAAACCTCCCACGACCTCTCGCTGGACCTGATCGGCGCCGGTGGCCGCCTCGGGCTCAATGGCCTGCTGTGCAAGCAGCCCGCGGCGTTGCCGGTTAGCGTCATGGGCTTGAACTTCGCCAACCCGGTCGGCCTGGCCGCGGGCCTGGACAAGAACGGCGCGGCCATCGATGGCTTCGCCCAGCTGGGTTTCGGTTTCGTCGAGATCGGCACCGTGACGCCGCGCCCGCAGCCGGGCAACCCCAAGCCGCGCCTGTTCCGTATTCCCGAGGCCACTGCGATCATCAACCGCATGGGCTTCAACAACCTGGGTGTCGACAACCTGCTGACGCGGGTGCGGGCCTCGAAGTACAGCGGCGTGCTGGGTATCAACATCGGCAAGAACTTCGACACCCCGGTCGAGCGCGCCCAGGATGACTACCTGATCTGCCTGGAGAAGGTCTACAACGACGCCAGCTACATCACCGTCAACGTCAGCTCGCCCAATACGCCAGGCCTGCGCAGCCTGCAGTTCGGCGATTCGCTCAAGCAACTGCTCGATGCCCTGGCCGAGCGCCGTGAGCAACTGGCGGTGAGCAACGGCAAGCGCGTGCCGCTGGCGATCAAGATCGCTCCGGACATGAACGACGAGGAAACCGCCCTGGTGGCGGCGGCGCTGATGGAATCGGGAATGGACGCGGTGATCGCCACCAACACCACCCTCGGCCGTGAAGGTGTCGAGGGGCTGCCGTTCGGTGGCGAGGCGGGTGGCCTGTCGGGGGCGCCGGTGCTGGAGAAGAGCACCCACACGGTGAAGGTATTGGCGGGCGAGTTGGGTGGCAAGCTGCCGATCATCGCGGCGGGCGGTATCACCGAGGGTCGCCATGCGGCTGAGAAAATCGCTGCAGGGGCGAGCCTGGTGCAGATTTATTCGGGCTTCATCTATAAGGGGCCCGCGTTGATTCGCGAGGCGGTGGACGCGATTGCCGCGATGCCGAGGTGAGCCCATCGCGGATGAATCCGCAAATACAGGGGCGTGGGTCGCTCCTGGTAGGAGCGGATTCATCCGCGATGCAGCCGACACCGATTCAAGGCCATAAAAAAGGGCCCCTCAAAAGGGGCCCCTGGGCCGCAGCCCGCCGCCCGGATAGGGCGCGCATGGTAACTCGAATTCAGTGTCCTCGTTCAGCCAACGGCGTGATTTTCGTTGAGTCTATGAATGCCAGCGGTACCGGTCATGCCGTCCCAATTGTCGCCGCGACCTTCGCGCCAGCCGTTGATCCAGGCCTGGCGAACGGATGGCAGGTTGAAGGGGCAAAGCTCGCGGGATTTGCCGGTGACCCCATACTGGTAGCCACGTGAATATGCTCTTTCCAACGGATCACGCTTAAGTCTTCTCATAGGGTGTTGCCCTCACTTGTTGACTGTAATGTCCCGTCGGCCTCTCCGAGGCCGGGCAGAATCGTTCTGCCGGTGTGCGCCCGCTGCCGGCGTGGCGGGCTGAAAGTGCCGTCCCGTTGCGAGACGACCTAAGGCCAGTTCTAACGAATGCAGGTCACAGTGTGAATGATCGATTTGTCATAAGGACGTAACCTTTTCGAGGGTGAGGGGATAAGTAAATAAATGCGACTGAACCTTGTTTGCCGTTGAGCCCGCTATGATCAGGGTTTAACCAACATTGACGTCAATTGGCCAGCGTTGCTGGATGATGCTTGTCATACTGGCTGATGCGACGAAGGGTCGCCCCTTGCACCCACCGTCCTGGAATTTTCAATACTGCCTGACGATCAAAGCTGCTTTCGCCAACGGCGTGGCGGCGATGCGTCGGGCGGCCCGGTCTTGCGGTTGGTCCGCAAGGCCACCCGGGCGCCTGTTGGAAGGCGTGCGGGCAAACAGCGGCAGGTCGCGCGTCGGCCTGTCATCTACCTAGCCAAAGGCTCTGGAATACTCATGTCGGACCGTTTCGAACTCTACCTCACCTGCCCCAAAGGCCTCGAAGGCCTGCTCGCCGAAGAGGCGAACCAGCTGGGCCTGACCGAAGTGCGTGAACACACTTCGGCCATCCGCGGCTCGGCCGACATGGAAACCGCCTATCGCCTGTGCCTCTGGTCGCGCCTGGCCAACCGAGTGCTGCTGGTGCTCAAGCGCTTCTCGATGAAGAATGCCGACGACCTTTACGATGGCGTGCATGCCGTCGACTGGGCCGAACACCTGGAGGCCGATGGCACCCTGGCGGTGGAATTCAGCGGCCATGGCTCGGGCATCGACAACACCCACTTCGGCGCCCTGAAAGTCAAGGACGCCATCGTCGACAAGCTGCGCAACCGCGAGGGCCTGCGCCCGTCGGTGGACAAGCTCGACCCCGACCTGCGCGTGCACCTGCGCCTGGACCGTGGCGAGGCGATCCTGTCCCTCGACCTGTCCGGCCACAGCCTGCACCAGCGCGGCTACCGCTTGCAGCAAGGCGCCGCGCCGCTGAAGGAAAACCTGGCGGCGGCGGTGCTGATCCGTGCCGGCTGGCCACGTATCGCCGCCGAAGGCGGCGCCTTGGCCGACCCGATGTGCGGCGTGGGCACCTTCCTGGTCGAGGCGGCGATGATCGCCGCCGACATCGCGCCCAACCTCAAGCGCGAGCGCTGGGGCTTCAGCGCCTGGCTCGGCCATGTGCCGGCGCTGTGGCGCAAGCTGCACGACGAGGCCCAGGCCCGTGCCCAGGCGGGCCTTGCCAAGCCACCGCTGTGGATTCGCGGCTACGAGGCCGACCCTCGCCTGATCCAGCCGGGGCGCAACAACGTCGAGCGCGCAGGCCTGGGTGACTGGGTGAAGATCTACCAGGGCGAAGTGGCCAGCTTCGAGCCGCGTCCTGACCAGAACCAGAAGGGCCTGGTGATCAGCAACCCGCCCTACGGCGAGCGTCTGGGTGACGAAGCCAGCCTGTTGTACCTCTACCAGAACCTGGGCGAGCGTTTGCGCCAGGCGTGCATGGGCTGGGAGGCGGCGGTGTTCACTGGCGCGCCCGAGCTGGGCAAGCGCATGGGCATCCGCAGCCACAAGCAGTACGCATTCTGGAACGGTGCGTTGCCGTGCAAGCTGCTGCTGTTCAAGGTCCAGCCCGACCAGTTCGTCACGGGTGAACGTCGCCCGGCCGCCGTCGAAGAGGGCGAGCCTCGCCGCCAGGCCCCGGTGGCCAGCGAACCGGCACGCTTGTCCGAGGGCGCGCAGATGTTCGCCAACCGCCTGCAGAAGAACTTCAAGCAGTTGGGCAAGTGGGCCCGTCGCGAGCAGGTCGATTGCTATCGCGTCTACGATGCCGACATGCCCGAGTACGCCCTGGCGGTGGATCTGTACCAGGACTGGGTGCACGTCCAGGAATACGCCGCGCCTCGTTCGGTCGATCCGGACAAGGCCCAGGTGCGTCTGCTCGATGCCCTGGCGGCAATCCCCCAGGCGCTGGGCATCGACCCGCAGCGCGTGGTGCTCAAGCGCCGCGAACGCCAGAGCGGCACCCGCCAGTACGAGCGCCAGGCTACCGAAGGCCGCTTCCAGGAAGTAACCGAGGGCGGCGTCAAGCTGCTGGTCAACCTCACCGACTACCTGGACACCGGCCTGTTCCTCGATCATCGCCCGATGCGCATGCGCATCCAGCGCGAAGCCGCCGGCAAGCGCTTCCTCAACCTGTTCTGCTACACCGCCACGGCCACCGTGCATGCGGCCAAGGGCGGCGCGCGCAGCACCACCAGCGTCGACCTGTCCAAGACCTACCTGGACTGGGCCCGTCGCAACCTGTCGCTCAATGGCTTCTCCGAGCGCAACCGCCTGGAGCAAAGTGACGTGATGGCCTGGCTGCAGAACAGCCAGGAAAGCTTCGACCTGATCTTCATCGACCCGCCGACCTTCTCCAACTCCAAGCGCATGGAAGGCGTGTTCGATGTGCAGCGCGATCACGTGGAACTGCTCGACCTGGCCATGGCGCGCCTGGCCCCCGGCGGGGTGCTGTATTTCTCCAACAACTTCCGCAAGTTCCAGCTCGACGAGCACCTGAGCGCGCGGTATGCCGTGGAGGAAATCAGTGCCCAGACCCTGGACCCGGACTTCACCCGCAACAACCGCATCCACCGGGCCTGGCAACTGCGCCTGCGCTGAGTCGAGGGACTGCTGGCATGGCTTCTTGCTATTAGCTATAAAGTAGTAGGAGTGGAACCCTTCGCAGGACGCTGACGTTGACGAGAGTTATCCATGTCGAACCCAGGCGTACCTGCGAAGCTGCCCGGCCGGCTCGGCGACGAGCTGTCCGCCTGGGGCATGGCCCTGGCGGCGCTGCTCGTCGGGTGCCTGCTCACGGCCGCGCTGGCCACCGCCACCCATGCCTTCTACAAGCAGCAGTTGCGCCAGCGCTTCGAGCTGCTGGCCAGCGAGCGCCATAGCCGCATCGCCGAACGTTTCGAGGAGCAGGAGCGGCGCCTGGACGGGCTGCGCCGTTTCGTCGGCTACTCCCGCGAAATCACCCCCCGCGAATTTGACGGCTATGCCCGGCCACTGCTGCACCGCACCCAGGCCTACTCCTGGGCACCACGGGTGGCGGCCGACCAGCGTGAAGCATTCGAGCAGCATGCCGGCGCCTTGCTGGCGCAGCCCTATCGCATCCGTGACCGGGATGCCCAGGGGGGCTGGCAGGACGCGCCGCCCCGCGCGTTCTACTACCCCGTGCTGTATACCCAGGCCGCGAGCCAGCAGGATCAGCCCTATGGCTTCGACCTGCGCGGCCAGCCCCAGCGCGAGGCCACCCTGGCCCGCGCCTCCCGCCCGGGGAGCATGGCGGTGTCCGAGCCGCTGGACATGCTGAACGTGGAGCCTGCCTACACCCGTGGCCTGTTGATGGTCGCGCCGGTGTTCAGCGATGCGGCGCCGCTGGATGGCCCGCCCGGTGGCTATGTCATGGCCTTGCTGAGCCTGCACCAGTTGATCGCCGAAAGCCTGCCGACGGCCGTCGATGACAGCCTGGTGGTACGCATCCTCGACCTGTCGACCGAAGACAGTCATGAAGTGCTGTTCGACTCGGGCAACAGGCCTGCGCAGATCGGGCTGGCCAGCAGCTTCCTGTTGCGCCTGGCCGATCATCAGTACCAGCTCGATATCCGGCCGAGCCTGGGCTTTCTGGTTGCCAACCGTTCCTCTGCCGTCCTGGTGGTCAGCCTGTTGGGTGGCTTGCTCAGCGTGTTGCTGGCGACGTTGCTGTTCAGCCTGTTCAACCAGCGTCAACGTGCCCTCGGGTTGGTCGCCCGGCGCACCGCCGAGCTGCGGGTCAGCGAACAGTCGCTCAGGGAAACCCACAACCAGCTACGCAGTGTGCTGGATGCCGCGACCCAGGTCGCGATCATCGCTACCAGCCTGCGCGGGGTGATCGGCACCTTCAATGCCGGTGCCGAGCGCATGTTGGGTTATTCGGCCGATGAGGCGCTGGGGCACCTCACCCTCGAGGACCTGGTCCAGCCTGAGGAGCTGCACCGCCGTGCCCACGCCTTGAGCGTGCGCTATGGCCGCGAGGTCGGCGCGGGCCAGGCGATGTTCGCCGAAACCGTGCAGGAGGCGGGGGGCGAGCCGGTGGAATGGACGCTGGTGCGCAAGGATGGCAGTCATTTGCTGGCCAACATGCTGGTGACGGCGGTGCTTGATGAGCAGGGGCTTTGGGTCGGTTACCTGGCGATCTGCATCGATGTCACCGAGCGGCGGCGGGTCCATGAGGCGTTGGCGGCCCGTGACCGGCTGCTGGAAAAACTCAGCGCCGAGGTGCCGGGAGGGATCTATCAATATCGCCTGGATGCTGACGGCCACTCGTGTTTCCCCTACGCCAGCGCGGGGTTGCAGGACATCTACGAGGTCGACCTGGCCGAGTTGCGCCGGGACGCCAGCGCCGTGTTCGAGCGCATCCACCCCGACGACTTGGAGCAGGTGCGGCGCTCGGTACTGTATTCGGCCGAGCACCTCACACCCTGGCGCGAAGAGTACCGGGTGTGCTTGCCGCGGGCGGGGTTGCGCTGGGTCCGGGGGGAAGCGACGCCGGAGATCGGTGACCATGGTTGTACGTTGTGGCATGGCTACCTGACGGATATTTCCGACCTCAAGCGGGTGGAAGAAGAGCTGCGCGCGTTGTCGATCACTGATTCGCTGACGGGGATCCACAACCGGCGCTATTTCCAGGAGCGCCTGCGCATCGAACTGGACCGTGCCCAGCGGGACGGGCAGGGGCTGGCGGTGATCATGCTCGACATCGACCACTTCAAGCGGATCAACGATCAGTTCGGGCATGCGGTGGGGGATCGGGTGTTGCGTAGCCTGTGCCAGCGGATCGGCCAGCGGTTGCGGCGTACCGATGTGTTCTGCCGACTGGGTGGCGAGGAGTTCATGGTGCTGTGCCCGGGGAACAACGCCGAACAGGCGCGGTTGCTGGCGCTGGAGTTGTGGCAGGGGGGGCGAAGCGTGCCGATAGAGGGGGTGGGGCGGGTGACGGCGAGTTTTGGCGTGGCCGGGTGGCGGGCGGGAGAGGGTGCGGATGCGTTGTTGTTGCGGGCGGATGCGGGGGTGTATGCGGCGAAGCAGGGGGGCAGGGATCGGGTGGAGGCAGAGTTGGGGTGAGATAGGTTCCGGCGGCCGGGCTATCGCGGATGAATCCGCTCCTACAGGCCGGCGCCGGACGCTGTAGGAGCGGATTCATCCGCGATGCGCCGCGCAGGCGGCGCTCGATCTCACAGGCGCTGCTGCAGTCCGGGCCTCACCTCAAAGAAACACGAACTTGGCAATGAAGATCACGCACAGCACCCACAGGCTCGCGGAAATCTCCTTGAACTTGCCGGTCCCCGCCTTCAGCGCCACATAGCTGATGAACCCCAGGGCAATCCCGTCCGCCACGGAGAACGTCAGCGGCATCATGATCACCGTGACGATCGCCGGAATGCTGTCGGTGGCCTCGTCCCAGTTGATATGCGCCATGCTCCCCATCATCAGCATCGCCACGTAGATCAGCGCGCCGGCCGTCGCATAAGCCGGGATCATCCCCGCCAGTGGTGCGAAGAACATCGCGGCGACGAACAGCAGGCCGACCACCACGGCGGTGAGCCCGGTGCGGCCGCCCGCTGCCACGCCTGCGGCACTTTCCACGTAGCTGGTCACCGGGGGCACGCCGACCGCCGCGCCAAACACGCTGGAGGCACTGTCGGCCTTCAATGCCCGCGACAGGTTCTCGATACGCCCGTCAGGCGCCACCAGCCCGGCCCGCTGGGCCACGCCCATCAGCGTGCCGGCGGTATCGAACATGTGCACGAACAGGAACGCCAGCACCACGCTGATCATGCTGACGTTGAACACCCCCGCGACGTCCATGGCCATCCAGGTCGGCGCCAGGCTCGGCGGCAGCGAGAACACCCCGCCATACTGCACCAGGCCCAGGCCCCAGCCGGCCAGGGTGACGCTGATGATGCTGATGAGGATGGCGCCGAACACCCGGTGGTAGCTGAGCACGGCGATCATCAGGAAGCAGATCGCCGCCAGCAGCGGGCCAGGCTCATGCAGCGAACCGAGCTTGATCAAGGTGGCCGGGCTGTCGACCACGATACCGGCGGTCTTCAGGCCGATCAGCCCGAGGAACAGGCCCACGCCGGCGCCCATCGCGTGGCGCAGGCTCACCGGAATGCTGTTGAGCAGCCATTCGCGCACCCGCGACAAGGTCAGGAACATGAACAGCACGCCCGAGATGAACACCGCGCCCAGCGCGGCCTGCCAGGTGTAGCCCATGGTTCCGACCACGGTGTAGGTGAAGAACGCGTTGAGCCCCATGCCCGGCGCCAGGCCGACCGGCCAGTTGGCGTACAGGCCCATCAGCAGGCAGCCCAGCGCGGCGGCGATGCAGGTGGCGACGAAGGCCGCGCCATGATCGATGCCGGCGTCGGCCATGATGTTGGGGTTGACGAAGATGATGTAGGCCATGGTGATGAAGGTCGTCACCCCGGCGATCAGCTCGGTCCTGACGGTGGTGCCATGTCGCTTGAGTTTGAAAATCCGCTCCAGCCAGCTCGTTTCGAGCGGTGGAGCGAGATCCAGCGTAGGGGCTTCGGATTTGCGGCTTTCCACAGCGAGTACTCCTCAAGTCTTTCTTGTTGTTCGAAGCCTGGTCCTGAGCCAACGCACTTGGGGGCTTCGCGAGGGAGGGTGTGGCAGACGTCCGACCATTTTGTTGACTTCTGGGTCAGGAAGTTGCTCGCAGGATTATGCTTTTGTGTACAAAGAATGCAAATAATGTTTTATTTTTTGTGCGCACAAACGGTCGTACAACGGCTATATAGGGAGTAGGCCACCTGCAGAAACGGGTCAGCCTGTGTACAATGGCGCCATACCTTGGTCCTTCATCTTTTTCCCGGACTCGCCCCACCCGCTGACAAGTACTACAGTCACGGTCCTACAGGCAGATCCTTCGTGCTCGAGAGCCCATGAACGAACAGCTGCAACCTCTGAAAAAACCTGCGCGCACTGGCAAGGCCGGCCGCAGTGGTACCCAGGACGACATCGTCTACGCGCACATCTTCGAGGCGATCCTCGAGCAACGCCTTGCGCCGGGCACCAAGTTGAGCGAGGAAGCACTGGGCGAAATCTTCGGTGTCAGCCGCACTATCATCCGTCGCGCCTTGTCGCGCCTGGCCCACGAGAGCGTGGTGCTGCTGCGGCCCAACCGCGGCGCGGTGGTGGCCAGCCCGACGGTCGAAGAGGCGCGCCAGGTGTTCTTCTCCCGGCGCATGGTCGAGCGCGCCATCACCGAGCTGGCGGTGCAGCACGCCACCGTCGAGCAGCTCAACGAACTGCGCCAGATGGTCCGCGAGGAGCGTGACAGCTTCTCCCGTGGCGACCGTGGCGCGGGCATCCGCCTCTCTGGCGAGTTCCACCTCAAGCTGGCCGAGGCAGCTGGCAACGCGCCGCTGGTGAGTTTCCAGCGCAGCCTGGTATCGCAGACCTCGCTGATCATCGCCCAGTACGAAAGCGGCAACCGCTCGCACTGCTCCTACGACGAGCACATGCAGTTGATCGACGCCATCGAGGCGCGTGATACGCAACAGGCGGTGAGCCTGATGATGCATCACATGGACCACATCGACAGCAAGCTCAACCTCGACGAGGAAAGCGCCTCGGACGACCTCCACGCGGTGTTCTCGCACCTGCTGCAGAAAAAGCCCAAGGTTTCCGCCAAGGGTTGATCGTTTGCCTGGGTAGGCGAGCCATTGGGGCCGCTTCGCAGCCCATCGCCGGCAAGCCGGCTCCTACAAGGAGCAGGTTGCTGGCGATGGGGCGCGCAGCGGCCCTTGTCATGACTGGCCTTCGGCCAGATACCTGATAAATTTACTAGTTGCAGACCCCTGAAAAATGTAGTTGGGCTTGCGCAGCTGTTGCGTTCAACTACGTGAGGAAGGGTTCATGACTACGTCCCTCGGTGTGCGCATGGGTGCCGAACTGGTCGGCACTTTCTGGCTGGTGCTGGGTGGTTGCGGCAGCGCGGTGCTGGCCGCCAGCTCACCTGTCGGCATCGGTGTCCTCGGTGTCGCCTTCGCTTTCGGCCTGACTGTCCTGACCATGGCCTTCGCCATCGGCCATATCTCCGGTTGCCACCTCAACCCCGCCGTGTCGTTCGGGCTGGTGGTGGGCGGGCGTTTTCCCGCCAAGGAGCTGCTGCCCTACGTGATTGCCCAGGTGATCGGCGCGATCATCGCGGCGGCGGTGATCTACTTCATCGCCAGCGGCAAGGCGGGCTTCGAGCTGTCGAACGGGCTGGCGTCCAATGGCTACGCCGAGCATTCGCCAGGCGGATATACGCTGGCGGCTGGTTTCGTCAGTGAAGTGGTGATGACGGCGATGTTCCTGGTGGTGATCATGGGGGCTACCGATGCCCGTGCGCCGGCCGGTTTCGCACCGATCGCCATCGGCCTGGCGCTGACCTTGATCCACCTGATCTCGATCCCGGTGACCAACACCTCGGTGAACCCCGCGCGGAGCACGGGGCCGGCGTTGTTCGTCGGTGGTTGGGCCCTGCAACAGCTGTGGCTGTTCTGGGTGGCGCCACTGATCGGGGCGGCGATCGGCGGCGCGCTATACCGGGGCCTGGCCAAGCAGCCTTAACGCTGGTGCACACGCCGCCCGGCGGCGTAGGTTTCACGCACGGTGCGATCATCACCCAGGGTGGTGAGCACGAACAGGGTTTCCTCGATGCTGTTGGACTGCTGGATGCGGTAGTCCAGCAGCGGCGTGGCCTTGTAGTCGAGCACCACGAAGTCGGCATCGTTGCCCGGGCGCAGGCTGCCGATGCGGTCGTCCAGGCGCAGGGCGCGGGCGCCGCCGAGGGTGGCCAGGTACAGCGACTTGAACGGGTGCAGGCGAGCGCCTTGCAGCTGCATCACCTTGTAGGCCTCGTTCAGGGTGCTGAGCAGCGAGAAACTGGTGCCGGCACCGACGTCGGTGCCCAGGCCCACGTTGACCTTGAAACGCTCGGCCTGGGGCAGGTTGAACAAGCCGCTGCCGAGGAACAGGTTGGAGGTCGGGCAGAAGGCGATGGCCGAGCCGGTTTCGGCCAGGCGCTTGCACTCGTCGTCGCACAGGTGCACGCCATGGGCGAACACCGAGCGCTCGCCGAGCAGCTCGAAGTGGTCGTAGACATCCAGGTAGCCGTTCTGCTCGGGGAACAGCGCCTTGACCCACTCGATCTCCTTGAGGTTCTCGGACAGGTGGGTGTGCATGTACACGCCCGGGTGCTCCTTGAGCAACTGGCCGGCCAGGGCCAGTTGTTCCGGGGTGCTGGTGGGGGCGAAGCGTGGCGTGACCGCGTAGTGCAGGCGGCCCTTGCCGTGCCAGCGCTCGATCAGCGCCTTGCTCTCGGTGTAGCCGGATTCGGCCGTGTCGGTCAGGTAGTCGGGGGCGTTGCGGTCCATCATCACCTTGCCGGCGATCAGGCGCAGGTCCAGGCGTTCGGCTTCCTCGAACAGGGCGTTGACCGACTCGGGGTGCACGCTGCCGAACACCAGGGCGGTGGTGGTGCCGTTGCGCAGCAGCTCCTTGAGGAAGATCTTCGCCACCTTGTCGGCGTGGGCCTTGTCGGCGAACTGCTTTTCGCAGGGGAAGGTGTAGGTGTTCAGCCAATCCAGCAGCTGCTCGCCGTAGGAACCGATCATGCCGGTCTGCGGGAAGTGGATGTGGGTGTCGATGAAGCCCGGGGTGATCAGGGTGTCCGGGTAGTGCACCACCTCGATGGCGTCATCCAGGGTCGGCAGCAGGTCGCAGGCGTGGCCGAGGGCCTTGATGCGGCCGTTGTCGACCACCAGCAGGCCGTCCTCGAAGTACTCCTGGGAGGCTTCCAGGCCGACTTCGGCCGGGTCGGCGATGCTGTGCAGGATGGCGGCGCGGTAGGCTTTGCGTGTTGCGGTCATGGGTACGCTCGTCAGTGGGTCTGGCTGCGCCGGGAGGGCGGCAGCAATTGGGCGATCGGGCCTGCGTTCACGGCAGCGTCGTGCTGGCCGAAGCAGGCGTTGTAGGTGGCAATGATTTCGGCGGCGATGGACACGGCGATCTCGATCGGCAACTTGCCTTTCACTTCAGCCAGGCCCATCGGGCAGCGCATCCGCGCCAGCAGCGCGTCGTCGAAGCCGCGTTCGCGCAGGCGGTGTTCGAACTTGACCCGCTTGGTCTTCGAACCGATCAGGCCGAACCAGGTGAAATCATTGCGTTTGAGAATGGCGGCGGTCAGTTCCAGGTCAAGCTGGTGGTTGTGGGTCATGACGATGCAGTAGCTGCCGGCGGGCAGGTCGGCGACTTCGTCGACCGGGTCCTCGCTGACCAGCTTGCTCACCCCATTGGGGATCTGCTCGGGGAACTCCTGCTCGCGCGAATCGATCCAGCGCACCCGGCAGGGCAGCGCGGCGAGCAAGGGTACCAGAGCCCGGCCGACATGGCCCGCGCCGAACACCGCGATCTGCGCCTGCACGCCGGTCATGGGTTCGAACAGCAGCACAGTGGCGCCGCCGCAGCACTGGCCGAGGCTGGCGCCCAGGCTGAAGCGCTCCAGGTGCGGCGTGCTGCGGTGTTCCTCGAGCATCTGCCGGGCGATGTGCAGGGCCTTGAACTCCAGGTGGCCACCGCCGATGGTGTCGTACAGGTTGCTGGCGCTGACCACCATCTTCGAGCCGGCGTTGCGTGGGGTGGAGCCGCGCTCTTCGATGATGGTGACCAGGACGCAGGGTTCGCCGCGGGCTTGATGGTCGGCGAGGGCGTTGATCCATTGGTGCATGATTCAGATCCTCGTTTCTGGGTCGCCTGTTCGGGCCTCTTCGCCAGCAAGCTGGCTCCTACAGGGCTTTCGTAGGAGCCGGCTTGCCGGCGAAAGGGCCCGAAAGGCCCCCTCCGAACCTCAGTGAGTAACGCTTTCAAGTTCCTGCTCGGCAGGCTGCGCGGCGGCCACTGCCTTGCGCATCTGCTCGCAGCCCCACAGCACCCGCTCCGGCGTCGACGGTGCGTCGATGTCCGGCTGTACGCGGTAGTCGGCGATGCTCGCCACGGCGTCCTTGATCGCGCACCAGGCAGCGATGCCCAGCATGAACGGCGGCTCGCCCACGGCCTTGGAGTGGAACACGGTGTCCTCGGGGTTCTTGCGGTTCTCCACCAGCTTCACGCGCATGTCCACCGGCATGTCGGCGATGGCCGGGATCTTGTAGCTGGCCGGGCCGTTGGTCATCAGCTTGCCCTTGTTGTTCCACACCAGCTCTTCGGTGGTCAGCCAACCCATGCCCTGGACGAAGCCGCCTTCCACCTGGCCAATGTCGATGGCCGGGTTCAGCGAATCACCGACATCGTGCAGGATGTCGGCGCGCAGCATCTTGTACTCGCCGGTCAGGGTGTCGACGATCACCTCCACGCAAGCGGCGCCGAAGGCGAAGTAATAGAACGGCCGGCCACGGGCCTGGGAGCGGTCGTAGAAGATCTTCGGCGTGCGGTAGAAGCCGGTGGTCGACAGCGATACCTGGGCGAAGTACGCCTGCTGCACCAGTTGCTCGAAGCTGACGATCTGGTCGCGCATGCGCACATGGCCATTGCGGAACTCGACGTCTTCCTCGGTCACGTTGTAGTGCCGCGCGGCGAACTCGGTCAGGCGCTTCTTCAGGATCTCGGCGGCATTCTGCGCGGCCTTGCCGTTCAGGTCGGCACCGCTGGAAGCAGCGGTCGGCGAGGTGTTGGGCACCTTGTCGGTATTGGTGGCGGTGATCTGGATACGGTTGAAATCGACCTGGAACACCTGCGCCACCACCTGCGCGACCTTGGTGTTCAGGCCCTGGCCCATCTCGGTGCCGCCGTGGTTGAGGTGGATGCTGCCGTCGGTATAGATGTGGATCAGCGCACCGGCCTGGTTGAGGAAGGTGGCGGTGAACGAGATGCCGAACTTTACCGGGGTCAGCGCCAGGCCTTTTTTCAGTACCGGGCTGTTGGCGTTGAAGCGGCGGATCGATTCGCGGCGCTCGTGGTAGTCGCTGCTGGCCTCGATCTCGGCGGTCATCTCTTCGAGCATGTTGTGCTCGACGGTCTGGTAGTAATGGGTGACGTTGCGTTCGGTCTTGCCGTAGTAGTTGGCCTTGCGCACGGCCAGCGGGTCGAGCGCCAGGTGGCGGGCGATATGGTCCATCACCTGTTCGATGGCGACCATGCCCTGCGGGCCGCCGAAACCGCGGTAGGCGGTGTTGGAGGCGGTGTTGGTCTTGCAGCGGTGGCCATGCACCGTGGCGTCGCCCAGGTAATAGGCGTTGTCGGAGTGGAACATGGCGCGGTCGACGATCGAGCCGGACAGGTCGGGCGAGTAGCCGCAGTTGCCAGCCAGGTCGAAGTTGATCCCGTGCAGGCGGCCGTTGTCGTCGAAGCCGACGTCGTATTCCACGTAGAACGGGTGGCGCTTGCCGGTCATCATCATGTCTTCGACGCGGGGCAAGCGCATCTTGGTCGGCTGGCCGGTCAGACGCGCGATCACCGCGCACAGGCAGGCGGGGCTGGCGGCCTGGGTTTCCTTGCCGCCGAAGCCGCCGCCCATGCGGCGCATGTCGACGACGATCTTGTGCATGGGCACGTCGAGCACCTCGGCGACCAGCTTCTGTACCTCGGTGGGGTTCTGCGTGGAGCAGTAGACGATCATGCCGCCGTCTTCGCTGGGCATCACCGAACTAATCTGGGTTTCCAGGTAGAAGTGTTCCTGGCCGCCGATGTGCAGGCTGCCCTGGATACGGTGCGGTGCACTGGCCAGGGCCGCAGCCGAATCGCCGCGCTGGTGGGTGTGGCTGTCGAGCACGAAATGCTTCTTGCGCAGTGCCTCGACCACGTCCAGCACCGGTTCCAGGTCTTCGTACTCGACGATCGCCGCCATCGCCGCGCGGCGGGCGGTGTCCAGGTCGCGGGCGGCCACGGCGAGCACCGGCTGGCCGAAGAACTCGACCTTGTCGATGGCCAGCAGCGGATCACCTGCGACCACCGGGCCGATATCCTTCAGCCCCGGGATGTCCTCGTGGGTGATGGCGATGCGCACACCCTCGAACTGGTAGCAGGGCGTGGTGTCGATGCGCAGGATGCGCGCATGGGCACGGTCCGCGGTGCGCGCGTAGACGTGCAACTGGTTGGGGAATTCCAGGCGGTCGTCGATGTACACCGCCTCGCCCGCCACGTGCTTGTCGGCGCTGTCGTGCTTGAGGCTGCGGCCGACCCCGGTGGTCAGGTCCTGGCTGAACAGTGCGGCCATCTCGGCCTGGCTCTTGACGGCGTGATGGTTAGACATAGGCGGTCACCCGGGTTTCGATGTGCGGCGATTGCAGTTCGATGAAGTATTTGCGCAGCAGGTTCTGCGCGGTCAGCAGGCGGTACTCGCGGCTGGCGCGGAAGTCGCTGAGCGGGGTGAAGTCCTCGGCCAGGGCCTGGCAGGCGCGCTCGACGCTGGCCTGGCTCCAGGGTTTGCCGCGCAGGGCGGCTTCGCAGGCGCGGGCGCGCTTGGGGATCGCCGCCATGCCGCCGAAGGCGATGCGCACACCGCTGACCACACCGTTCTCGATGCTCAGGTTGAACGCCGCGCAGACTGCGGAAATATCGTCGTCCAGGCGCTTGGACACTTTGTAGGCGCGGAACGTCCAGTCGTTGCTGGCGCGCGGCACGATGATCTTCTCGATGAACTCGCTGTCCTGGCGCGCGGTGATGCGGTAGTCGATGAAGTAGTCTTCCAGGGCCAGGGTGCGCTGGCGCTCGCCCTGGCGCAGGACGATCTGCGCGTCCAGGGCGATCAGCAGGGGCGGCGAGTCGCCGATCGGCGAGGCGTTGCCGATGTTGCCGCCCAGGGTGCCCTGGTTGCGGATCTGCAGCGAGGCGAAGCGGTGCAACAGGTCGCCGAAGTCGGGGTATTCCTCGTTGAGCGCGGTGTAGCAGTCGGTCAGCGGGGTGGCGGCGCCGATCTCCAGGTGGGTGGCGGTCTTGTCGATGCGCTTGAGCTCGGCGACATGGCCGACATAGATCATCACTGGCAAGGTGCGGTGGAACTGGGTGACCTCCAGCGCCAGGTCGGTGCCGCCGGCCAGCAGGCGCGCCTCGGGGTGCGAGCTGTAGAGGTCGGCCAGGTCGGCCACGGTCAGCGGTACCAGGCAGCGTTTGTCGCCGCTGTTGAGTTCGCCGGTGTGTTGCGGGGCGATGGCCTTGAGGCGGGCGATGGTCTGCGCCTGTTGCGCGTCGAACTGATCGCGGCAGGGCTGGGCGCAGCTCTGCTCGGCGGCGGCGAGGATCGGCCGGTAGCCGGTGCAGCGGCACAGGTTGCCGGCCAGGGCTTCCTGGGCCTGGTGCAAGTCGTGCCCTTCACTGTTCTTTTGCAGGGCGAACAGCGACATGACGAAACCGGGGGTGCAGAAGCCGCACTGCGAGCCATGGCAATCGGCCATGGCTTTCTGCACGCTGTGCAGCTCGCCCTGGTGCTTGAGGCCTTCGACGCTGATCAGTTGCTTGCCATGCAGGGAGGAGACGAACGTCAGGCACGAGTTGAGGCTGCGGTAGCGGATGCTGTCGCCGCCCTGCGGGGCCTGGACGAGTTCGCCCACGACCACGGTGCAGGCGCCGCAGTCGCCGCTGGCGCAGCCTTCCTTGGTGCCGGGTTTGCCCAGGTGCTCGCGCAGGTATTGCAGCACCGTCATGTTCGGGTCCAGGGCATGCTCGCTGTGCAGCTCCTGGTTGACGAGAAACTGGATCACGGGGGAGGGCCTCGCAGTGATTTTATTGTTGTTCGGGCGGACTCTAAGCAACCCCTGACCTTGTGGTCAATAATTTTCTGACCTTTGGGTCAAGATTTTGCCCAGGCAACGCCGAACGACCTCGATGAGCCTTTCCCCAAGCATAGTTCGCGCCGGCCATGGCGGCTGACCGACAAGTCGCACAAAGCCCCATGTTCCGCTGCGCGCAGGCCCGGCAAGTGCGCTACAATCGCGCCCTTGTGCACAGCTATCCAGATTGCGAAGGAAAACCATGACGTTCAAGGCGCCGGACAGCCTCTCCGAGCAAATTGCCCACTACCTGGCCGAGCGGATCATCCGCGGCGAACTTGCGCCCGGCGAGCGCATCCAGGAGCTGAAGGTCACCCAGGCGTTGAATGTCAGCCGTGGCTCGGTACGCGAGGCGTTGCTCATTCTCGAGCGCCGCCACCTGGTGGCGATCCTGCCGCGCCGTGGCGCCCATGTGACCGAACTGGACGAGAACAGCGTACGCAGCCTGTGCGAGCTGATGGGCGAGTTCTATATCCTGCTGGGCAACGCCGTTGCCCAGCATTGGCGCACCGAAAGCGACCTGCGCCCGTTCCTGGACATCCAGCAGCGCCTGCAGCAGGCCCATGCCGGTCGCGACATCAAAACGTTCGTCGCCGACAGCTTCGCGGTGATGCGCGCCGCCTACCCGTTCGCCAACAACCCCTACCTGCAGGAGACCGTCGAGAACCTGCAGCCGGCCATGAGCCGCGCCTACTATCTCGCCCTCGACCAGCGCCAGGCCAACATGGTCGACTACCTCGACCTGTTCGCCAGCCTGCTCGGTGCCGTGGTCGCCCGTGATCTGCCGCGCATCCGCGAGGTGCTCACCGCGTATTGCCAGCGCAGTTGCGAGCTGGTGCTGGCGGCGCTGGCGCGGACCTGACCGATGCGCCTGAAGTGCATTCGCCTGGCCGGGTTCAAGTCGTTCGTCGACCCGACCACGGTCAACTTCCCCAGCAACATGGCGGCGGTGGTCGGCCCCAACGGTTGCGGCAAATCGAACATCATCGACGCGGTGCGCTGGGTGATGGGCGAGAGTTCGGCGAAGAACCTGCGTGGTGAGTCGATGACTGACGTCATCTTCAACGGCTCCACCAGCCGCAAGCCAGTCAGCCAGGCCAGCATCGAGCTGGTGTTCGACAACAGCGACAATACGCTGGTGGGCGAATACGCCGCCTACGCCGAGATTTCCATCCGCCGCAAGGTCACCCGCGACGGGCAGAACACCTACTTCCTCAACGGCGCCAAATGCCGGCGCCGCGACATCACCGACATCTTCCTCGGCACCGGCCTGGGGCCGCGCAGCTACTCGATCATCGAGCAGGGCATGATCAGCAAGCTGATCGAAGCCAAGCCCGAGGAGTTGCGCAATTTCATCGAGGAGGCAGCGGGCATCTCCAAGTACAAGGAGCGCCGCCGCGAAACCGAAAACCGCATCCGCCGCACACAAGAGAACCTGGCGCGGCTGACCGACCTGCGCGAAGAGCTCGAACGCCAGCTCGAACGCCTGCACCGCCAGGCCCAGGCCGCCGAAAAGTACCGCGAGTACAAGGCCCAGGAGCGCCAGCTCAAGGCCTGCCTGTCAGCGCTGCGCTGGCGTGACCTGGATGAGCGCGTGCGCCAGCGCGAGACGGTCATCGGCGACCAGGAGATTGCCTTCGAGGCGCTGGTGGCCGAGCAGCGCAACGCCGATGCCAGCATCGAGCGCCTGCGCGACGGTCACCATGAGCTGTCCGAGCGTTTCAACCAGGTGCAGGGGCGCTTCTATTCGGTGGCCGGCGATATCGCCCGGGTCGAGCAGAGCATCCAGCACGGGCAGCAACGCCTGCGCCAACTGCAGGACGACCTGAAGGAAGCCGAACGCACCCGCCTGGAGACCGAATCGCACCTGGGCCATGACCGCACGCTGCTGGCCACCCTTGGCGAGGAGCTGGCGATGCTCGCGCCGGAGCAGGAACTCACCCTGGCCGCGGCTGAAGAGGCCGCCGCGACACTCGAGGAAGCCGAGCTGGGCATGCACGGCTGGCAGGAGCAGTGGGACAGCTTCAACACTCGCTCCGCCGAGCCGCGCCGCCAGGCTGAAGTGCAGCAGGCGCGTCTGGCGCAGCTCGAATCCAGCCTGGAGCGCCTGGCCGAACGCCAGCGCAAGCTGGGCGAGGAACGCGACCAGTTGGGCGCCGACCCGCAGGATGTCGAGATGGCCGACCTCAGCGAGCAGGTGGCCAGCAGTGAATTGCTGCTCGAGGAATTGCAGCTTCAGGAGCGCCAGGTGGTCGAGCAGCTCGACACGGTGCGTGAACAGTTGCAGCAGGCCGGCCAGGCCCAGCAACAGCAGCAGGGCGATCTGCAACGTCTGGGTGGCCGTCTGGCTTCGTTGGAAGCCTTGCAGCAGGCCGCGTTGGAGCCTGGCGCCGATGCTGCCGACTGGTTGCGCGGGCAAGGGCTGGAACTGCGCCCCCGGTTGGCGGAAGGCTTGCGGGTCGAGCCGGGCTGGGAGCTGGCGGTGGAAACGGTGCTGGGCGCCGACCTGCAGGCCGTGCTGCTCGACGATTTCGACAGCCTCGACTTCACCACGCTGGAGCAGGGTGAGCTGCGCCTGTTGCTGGGGGCGGGCGATGGCGCGCGGATCCCGGGCAGCCTGCTGGACAAGGTCGAGGGTCGCACCGACCTGTCGCCCTGGCTCGGCCAGGTCAGGCCGGTGGAAAACCTGGAACAGGCGTTGGCCTTGCGGGGCTCGCTGGGCGATGGCCAGAGCCTGGTCAGCCGCGATGGCTACTGGGTCGGGCGCCATTTCCTGCGTATCAGTCGCGGTGGCGAGGCGCAGGGCGGCGTGCTGGCCCGAGGCCAGGAAATCGAACGCCTTGGCCAGGAACAACTGGAGCAGGAGGCGCTGCTCGAACAGCTGGACGAGCAGTTGCAGCGCCTGCGTGAACAGCAACTCGACCACGAAGACCAGCGCGAGCAATTGCGCCGTCGCAGTCAGGACGAAAGCCGCCAGCATGGCGAGCTCAAGGCCCGGCTGTCTGCCGGCCGGGCCCGTGCCGAACAGCTGGAGCTGCGCCTGCGCAGGCTGCAGGAAGAGCTGTTGGAGGTGCAGGAACAGCGCGCCCTGGAGCATGAGCAGTTGGGTGAGGCGCGGTTGCTGCTGCAAGAATCCCTGGACCTGATGGCCCAGGACACCGAACTGCGCGAACAGTTGATGGCACGCCGAGACACTCTGCGTGAGGGCCTCGACCGCGTTCGCCAGGAGGCCCGTCAGCACAAGGACCATGCCCACCAGCTGGCTGTGCGCATGGGCTCCCTGCGTGCCCAGCACGATTCCACGCGCCAGGCGCTGGAACGCCTGGAACAACAGGCCGCGCGCCTGAGCGAGCGCCAGGAGCAGTTGAACCTGAACCTGGAGGAAGGCGAGGCGCCGCAGGAAGAGCTGCGCCTGAAACTCGAGGAACTGCTCGAGCGGCGCATGAGTGTCGACGAGGAAATGCGCCAGGCCCGCCTGCACATGGACGAAGCCGACCGCGAGCTGCGCGATGCCGAGCGGCGCCGCACCCAGGCCGAACAACAGGCCCAGCTGCTGCGCGGCCAGCTGGAACAGCAACGCCTGGAGTCGCAAGGGCTGGATGTACGCCGCAAGACCTTGCAGGAACAATTGCTGAGCGACGGCTACGATCTTCAGGGCGTGCTCGCGACGCTTGATGCGCAGGCCAGCGAGCAGGGCACCGAACAGGAACTCGAGCAGGTCGAGGCGCGCATCCAGCGTCTCGGGGCGATCAACCTGGCGGCCATCGAGGAGTACGAACAGCAGTCCGAACGCAAGCGTTACCTGGACGCCCAGGACGCCGACCTGGTCGAGGCGCTGGAAACCCTGGAAAACGTCATCCGCAAGATCGACAAGGAAACCCGCAACCGCTTCAAGGATACCTTTGATCAGATAAATGCCGGATTGCAGGCACTTTTCCCAAAAGTTTTCGGTGGCGGCAGCGCTTATCTGGAACTGACGGGCGAAGATCTACTCGATACAGGGGTGACGATCATGGCGCGCCCGCCGGGCAAGAAGAACAGCACCATCCATCTGCTGTCCGGTGGCGAGAAAGCGTTGACCGCCCTCGCGCTGGTGTTCGCCATCTTCAAGTTGAACCCGGCACCGTTCTGCATGCTCGACGAGGTCGATGCGCCGCTGGACGATGCCAACGTGGGGCGCTATGCGCGCCTGGTGAAGGAAATGAGCGAAAGCGTGCAGTTCATCTACATCACCCATAACAAGATCGCCATGGAAATGGCCGATCAATTGATGGGGGTGACCATGCACGAACCAGGCTGTTCACGCCTGGTCGCCGTCGATGTGGAGGAGGCGATGGCCATGGTCGACGCCTGATGAGCGACGATGGGGTGCGAACCTGTAGGCAAAAGCCCCAGCAGGTGCGACAGACGGTGTAAAGTTGCCTTTGGTCGTGCTAGCTTAATGTCACTTGTTTTTTGCGTGGGTAAAACGCCTGTCAGAACATAGAGTTGGCGCCACGTGTTAAAGGCCTTTGAAGCCTTTGTTTTCAAGCATATTTTTTATAGAGGCACGGGATTACATGGAAATCGGTCTGCGCGAGTGGCTGATCCTCATCGGCATCATTGTCATCGCCGGTATTCTTTTCGACGGCTGGCGGCGCATGCGCGGCGGCAAGGGCAAGCTGAAATTCCGTCTGGACCGTAGCTACGCGAACGCGCCGGACGACGAAGGCGGCGCCGAGGTGCTTGGCCCTTCGCGGGTGCTGGAGACGCACAAGGAACCTGAGCTGGACGAGTCCGACCTGCCGTCGGTCAGCGCGCCTGTGCGTGAGCGTGAGCGCGAACCCAAGCCGGCCAAGGCCGCCAAGCGCGGCAAGCGCAACCACAGCGAGCCGCAGCAGGGCGACCTGAACCTGGCTGCGCAAGCCCGTGAGCCGGACCTGTTCGCCGACGACAAGGACGATTTTGTCGCCGACAACAATCGTCATGGCGCCGCGGCATCGGCCAGCACGCCGGTCAAAGAGTTGCCACCGGCCGAGGAAGTACTGGTGATCAGCGTCATCTCCCGCGATGAAGGCGGCTTCAAGGGCCCGGCGCTGCTGCAGAACATTCTGGAAAGCGGCCTGCGTTTCGGCGAGATGGACATCTTCCACCGTCACGAGAGCATGGCTGGCCACGGCGAAGTACTGTTCTCCATGGCCAACGCGGTCAAGCCGGGCGTGTTCGACCTGGACGACATCGACCACTTCAGCACCCGTGCGGTGAGCTTCTTCCTGGGCTTGCCCGGCCCGCGTCACCCGAAGCAGGCCTTCGATGTGATGGTCGCCGCCGCCCGCAAACTTGCCCACGAGCTCGACGGTGAGCTCAAGGACGACCAGCGCAGCGTGCTGACCGCCCAGACCATCGAGCACTATCGCCAGCGTATCGTCGAGTTCGAGCGCCGCGCGCTCACGCAGAAACGCTGATGTAACCGAGCGGGTGGGCCTTGCCTCGGCCCACGCCGCGATGATTCAAGCAAAAGAGCAGCCTGGGGCTGCTCTTTTGCTTTGCAAGAGAAGACGAAGAATGAACGCCGAATCCCGAATCCATGCATTGCGCGCCGAACTCGACCAGCACAACTATCGCTACTACGTACTCGACGAGCCGAGTGTGCCCGACGCCGAGTACGATCGCCTGTTCAGCGAGCTCAAGGCGTTGGAGGCCGAGCACCCGCACCTGGTGACCGCCGATTCGCCGACCCAGCGGGTCGGTGGTGCGGCGCTGGCGGCATTCAGCCAGGTGCGCCACGAAATTCCGATGCTTAGCCTGGGTAACGCCTTCGAGGAGGACGACCTGCGCGATTTCGATCGTCGCGTGGTCGAGGGCCTGGACCTGCCGGGCGGTGACCTGTTCGCTGCGCAGGCCGCGGTGGACTACAGCTGCGAACCCAAGCTCGACGGCCTGGCAGTCAGCTTGCTGTACCGCGATGGCCAGCTGGTGCAGGGCGCCACGCGGGGCGATGGAACCACCGGTGAAGACATCAGCACCAATGTGCGCACCGTACGCAACATTCCGCTCAAGTTGCAGGGCGAGGGCTGGCCGGCGGTGCTGGAAGTACGTGGCGAGGTGTACATGAGCAAGGCCGGTTTCGACCGGCTCAACGCGGCCCAGGCCGAAGCCGGCGGCAAGACCTTCGCCAACCCGCGCAACGCCGCGGCCGGCAGCCTGCGCCAGCTGGACTCGAAGATCACCGCCAGCCGTCCTCTGGAGTTCTGCTGCTATGGCGTGGGCCAGGTGTCCGAGCCGTTCGGTGATAGCCATATCGGCATCCTTGAAAAGCTCAAGGCCTGGGGCCTGCCGATCAGCCGCGAGCTCAGGCACGCTGCCGGTATCGAAGAATGCCTGGCTTACTACCGTGACATCGGCGCGCGCCGCAACGACCTGCCCTATGAGATCGACGGCGTGGTGTTCAAGGTCAACAGCCTGGCGTCGCAGCGTGAACTGGGCTTCCGTGCCCGCGAGCCACGCTGGGCGATCGCCCACAAGTTCCCGGCCATGGAAGAGCTCACCGAGGTGCTCGACGTCGAGTTCCAGGTCGGCCGCACTGGCGCGGTCACGCCCGTAGCGCGTCTCAAACCGGTCAAAGTGGCGGGTGTGATGGTCTCCAACGCCACCTTGCACAACATGGATGAGATCGCACGTCTGGGTTTGCGCATCGGTGATACGGTGATCATCCGCCGCGCCGGCGATGTGATTCCGCAGGTGATGCAGGTGGTGCTCGACCGCCGTCCGGAAAATGCCCGCCCGGTAGAAGTGCCCAGCGAATGCCCGGTATGTGGCTCGCAGGTCGAGCGCACGCAGTTGGTCAAGCGTAGCAAGGGCAAGGAAACCATCAGCGAGGGTGCTGTGTATCGCTGTGTCGGTCGCCTGAGCTGCGCCGCTCAGCTCAAGCAGGCGATCATTCATTATGTGTCGCGTCGCGCCATGGACATCGACGGGCTGGGCGAGAAGAGTGTCGAGCAGTTGGTCGATGAAGGCCTGATCCGTTCGCCCGCTGATCTTTACAAGCTTGAATTCGAACAGGTGGTCGCGCTCGAAGGTTTCGCCGAGGTGTCCAGCCGCAAGCTGCTGGAGGCCATCGAGGCCAGCAAGCGCCCGAGCCTGGCCCGCTTCATCTACGCCCTGGGCATCCCCGATGTGGGCGAGGAAACCGCCAAGGTGCTGGCCCGCTCGCTGGGCAGCCTGGCGCGGGTGCAGGTGGCGCTGCCGCAGGTGCTCACCTACCTGCCGGACATAGGCCTGGAGGTCGCCCACGAGATCCACAACTTCTTCGAGGACGCGCACAACTGCGACGTCATCGCGCAACTGCTGGCCAGTGGCATGCAGTTGCAGGAGGAGGGCGAACTGGGCGCCGAGTTCGCCGCCAGCACCACGCTCGCCGGCATGCTGGCCAAGCTCGACATTCCCTCGGTCGGCCCCACCGGCGCGGAAAAGCTGGTGGACAAGCTGGGTACCCTGGACAAGATCATCGCCGCCGACGGCATCGACCTGCGTCAGGCCCTGAACACCAAGCAGGCAGAAGGCGTGCGCGAGTTCTTCAGGGACGAGGCCAACCAGCTGCTGGCCCGTGCCATCGAGGCCCAGTTGCTGGACTTCGGCATGCACTGGTCCTGCGAGAAGAAGTCCGCCGAGGGCCTGCCCCTGGCCGGCCAGACCTGGGTGTTGACCGGAACCCTGGAACGCATGAGCCGCGATGTCGCCAAGGAGAAGCTGGAAAGCCTGGGCGCCAAGGTGGCCGGGTCGGTGTCCGGCAAGACCCACTGCGTGGTCGCCGGGCCCGGCGCCGGTTCCAAGCTGGCCAAGGCCAACGAGCTGGGGGTCAAGGTGCTGGATGAGGAGCAGTTCGTGGTCTTCATGGCAGACCAAGGCATCGCGCTTTGATCAATCCGTAGGAGCCGGCTTTGCCGGCGAAAGGGCCGGTGCAGGCGCCACAAGGCAACCCTGCGTTGAGCCGTTCGCCGGCAAGGCCGGCTCCTACGGGCGTTGCGCCGTTCCTCACGCCATCACAAGTCCTTGAGAAATGATGGTTTTTTCTCGCTCAAAGGTTGTAACTTCTTCCCGGCGCTGTACAATGGCGCGGCTCGTCACATGGCGAGCCGTCGTGGTGGCCCCATCGGTCCCCCCGCATTGATTACCCGTTAACCTGGTCAGGCCCGGAAGGGAGCAGCCATAGCGGGAACATCGAGTGCCGGGGTGTGGCTGGTGGGGCCGCCTCCATTTTGGGCGCAGGATTTTTCTTCTTCGTCCTCGTTTCATCCCCGCCTTCACATCCGTACACGCCTTTACGCCTGCACAATCCTGCGCGGCGCCTTATCATGCACCCATCGTGTCAGTCCGTTCGGCCAGGAGAGAGCGACCGTGGAACATGTCGACGAGATCACCCGTCACAAGATCCGGGAATGGCAGCTACGCCGCCTGGAGATCAAGGACCAGATGATCGCCCAGCCCGAGCGGGTGTTGGAGCTGTCGCAGGTGCTCGACCAGATGGAAGAGGAGCATGAGCGTATCCTGGGCGAGGCTGCACCGCCTCCCACCGAAGCAAAGCCGGCGCTGGAGCTGCAGGTGAACGTATCGGCGGGCAACGCACGTGATCTTCGCAAGTTGCTGGAACTGGCGCTGCACGAACTCGACAGTGCCCTGGACGAGCAAGCGCCTGGCACCACCTATCCGGGTGAGATGTCGGGCTCGCTGGGTGCCTACCGCTTCGAGCTGGTGATCGGGCAGGGGCCCGATGCCGGCAAGCCCTGAATGATCCTCCGCACCTGGACCGCGAACGACGATGCAACCTGAACACTTCGACTTTTCCCGCCCGGTGTTCCTGCCGATCACCGCTGAGTGCTGCCAGGGTTTGTTGCAGGCCGAGGGGGTACCGGTGCTCGAGGGTTTGAGCGACCCTGAGCTGGCGGCGCTGCTGGTGATCCAGAACCTGGCCCAGGCTTCGGGCAGGGTCGATGCGCTGGCGGCGGAAAAAATCCTCGGCAAGTTGTTGGCGTGGGCTATCGACGGCTCCCACGGCGAAGGTGTCGGGTTGTTGTCGGAGGCGTATCGGTTGTTCGATGCGCGCAAGTTGTACTTCGGGCTCGAGGTGATCAAGGGTTCGAAACTTCACCTGCTCGACGCGCAAGACGTGAAAAGCCGGGAATACCTGCTGGCCGATGGCAAGTGGGACTTCGACTACCGCATTCGCCGGCACCTTCAGGACAACCCGTTCAGCCAGCAAGTGGTCACCGGCTTCGACAAGGAGCGCTGGCTGACCGTAGAACAAGACAAGCTGCTCAAGGTCGTACGCGCCAACCTCGACGAAGACCTGCACGTTCAGGGCTATGCCGGCATCGGCAAGAGTTACCTGCTGGGCGCGCTCATGGACTGCCTGCCGCGTGGCCGGGTGCTGCCCCTGGCGCGCACCCCGGCCAAGCTGGCCACGCTGCGCCAGCGCATGGGCCTGGACGCGCAGGCGAAGGTCGGCATGACCTTTGCCCAGTTTGCCCAGGCGCTGCTCAGGGATCGCGGGCCGGCATCTGCCAGGGCGACCGCGCGAGGGCCGGGCAAGCGCAAGCTGGCCGAGGAGCTGGGGATCCTCGGTGTGCGCCAGTACGACGCCGAGCATGCCTTCGAGATCTGCCTGGAAGTGCTGCACAACTACTGCGAATCACGGGATTACAGCCTGTCGAGCCGGCATCTGCCGTTCTTCCGCCAGGCGCTGTCGAACCTGGATGCCCAGGTGTTGCTCGAGTACGCCAGCCGCCTGTGGCGCTATGTCGAAGCGCATCCGGCGTGGGCGGCGCAGACCGGGTTCGAGGCGTTGTTGCTGATCAAGCGCGCCAGCCTTGCCGGTTGCAGCGTGCCCGGGCGCTTCAGCCACGTCATCATCGATGAAAGCCAGGATCTGCCGGCCGCGCTGTTGCAGGTCATCGAGCGCGGTCGCCAGGTGCTGATCACCCTGGGCGACGAGTATCAAAAGGCTTCGGGGGCGGTGGTCCGGCGCGAGCGCCAGGTACGCCAGAAAGACATCGCTTTCGCCGTGCGTTCCGGGCCCAAGGTCGAGCGCCTGATCAACCCATTGATCGGCATGCATTCGCAGAAGTCTAAGGTAGCTTTCGAGGCGGCGCGCAGTGTGGATGTGGGCATCGAACATTACCCCGAGGGCTTTGTCCCGCCCGAGGGGTGTGTGGTGCTGACCGCCTCACCCTGGGACAGCATGCGTTGGGCGATGGAGATGGCCGAATCGAACTGCCTGCTGAGGTTTCCCGACTGGGCCGACATGCGCCGCTTCATGACCACGGCGGTAGGCCTGTTCCGGGCGGGGTTCTATGCCCCAGGGCAGGATGCCGAGGGCGCGCACCCGTACTTCGCCCATCTGCTCGACTGGCAGCAAGTGCGTGAGGCAGAGCGCTTCGATGCCTCCTTCCGCTGGGTCGAGGCGCGGCTTGAAGCCGGTTACAAGCTGGCCGACCTGACCGTGCTCGCGGCGCGGGTGGCCGATCATCACGCCAGCCTCACCTTGATGATGGCGGAGCAGGCCGGTGGGCTCGAATTCGACCGTGTGCTGCTCACGCCGGAGTTGATGACGACTGATCGCTTCAAGGATGCCTACGCCTTCGATGCGCGGATCTGCGCCGTGTACATCGCGTTGTCGCGGGCGCGCCGGCAGTTGTACCTGCCGTTCGATGTGGAAGAGTGGGTCAATTACCACAAAGGCCAGCCGTTCCGCGAGCTGCACGGCCATTGATGTAGGCGTCGGCTTGCCGGCGAACGGGGCATCACCGGTTTATGGCACCGGCTTTGCCGGTGTTCGCCGGCAAGGCCGGCTCCTACAGGTGTTGGCGTCGTTTGCCCTGGCTGGCCGACACCTTCATCAAGCGCTGGAATGTCGGGCACTGCAAATGGTTCTCCTCCGGGCATGCCGCCGCGTGTCGCAAGCCCTTGCTCATTGCCTGCAGGCGCCTCACTCGCCGGTCGATTTCGGCGGCCTTGGCCAGCAACATCTGCCGGTCGACTTGCTGCTCCACCAGCATCGCCGCCACCTCATCCAGCGAAAACCCGGCCGCCTGGCCCAGGGCGATCAATGCCAGGCGTTCCGGTGTATCGGCCGGGAACTGCCGGCGCTGGCCACGAACCGACAGTGACCTGAGCAAGCCTTTGTTGGCGTAGTAGCGCAGCGTGGACGCCGGCACTCCCGTGCGCCTGGCGACATCGGCGATGTCCATCCCTGACTCCTTGACTTGAAGTTGACTTCAACTTGCATGCTGCGCGGCATGGACTTTTCCGTCAATCCGCCAAGGGTATTCGCCATGACCACCATTCCCCTGACTCTCTCCATCCTGTCGATCGGCATAGGTGCCACGCTGATCATGGACCTGTGGACGTTTGTGCTTCGGCGCCTGGGTATCACCACCTTGAACTACGCCATGATCGGACGCTGGGCGGGGCATCTGTTCGAGGGCCGCTGGCGGCACCCGGCAATCGTCAAGGCGGCCCCGGTCAGCGGTGAGCTGATGTGGGGTTGGCTGATCCACTATGCCACCGGTCTGTTGTTCGCCGGACTGTTGATCGGGATGGCTGGGCAGGGTTGGCTGCTAGATCCGACACTCTGGCCAGCGCTGCTGTTCGGGATCGTTTCGGTGCTGGTGCCGCTGTGCGTGGTCCAGCCGGCACTGGGGGCGGGTTGCTTCGCGGCGAAAACGCCCGCGCCGGTGAAGAGCTGCCTGCGCAGCCTGGCGACGCACAGTGTGTTTGGCCTTGGTCTGTACATGGCGGCGCTCAGCGTGGCCCGGGTGACAGGCTAGTTTCCGTCGCCCTCGGCCAGGTGCCGTTGGGTGCGCTCATCGGTATAGCGCTCGATGATCCGCTCGATCTCCCCGGACTGCTTCAACCGCACCAGGGCCCTGAGCAGCGCCTGGGTTGGCAGTGCCGGGTCGTTGCGCACCATGCAGCCCAGCGCCTGCTCCTGCAGCACGGCCAGACCATGCAGGCGCTGCGCCGCCGGCAACTGGCGATTGAACCACTGCAGCGACAGCTGATTGCTCACGGCATGCCGATAGCGCCCGGCCTGGAGTTTCTGCAGGGCCAGCAGTTGGCTGCGGCTGTCCTCGCGTTGCAAGCGGCCACTGCTGAACAGCGGTTCGAGGGTAGGGTAGGTGTAGCCGAGCACGGTGCCGATGGCCTGGGGCGGCAGGCTTTCCGGGGTGGCCGGGCCACTGTCGCCGGCACGGCCGACCAGCAGGTCGCGTTGTTCGATCAGTGGGACGCTCCACAGGTAGTCGCCTGGGGGCTCGCTCAGCCACTGCGGGGAAACATAGCAACGCACGTCGATATCGCCATTGTGCATGGCCTCTTGCAGGCGCAGGCGGGCCATTACGTGGTACTGCGGGCGCGCGCCGGCTTCCCGGGCCAGGGCCTGGGTCAGGTCGAAGATGATGCCCTCCACCGGTTGCTCCTGCTCGGTGCGCATCAGTGGCATGCTCCAGCTTTCGGCGATGGAAAAGCGCAGCACTGGCTGCTCGGCCAGGCTCTGGGTGGTCCACAACAACAGCAAGGCCAGGACTCGGCGCACGTCGCATCCTCCCTGATCTGTCCGCTCGTGTGCCCGTCACTGAGCTTAGACGAGATCGGCAGGGTGCAATTTCGGCCCCGCTCCGCTAGCATTAGCGCTCTTTCCGCCCGCTCCGGTCACGATGGTTTTTTGATGAGTTATCAGGTTCTTGCACGTAAATGGCGTCCGCGCTCGTTCCGCGAAATGGTCGGCCAGACCCATGTGCTCAAGGCTTTGATCAACGCCCTGGACAACCAGCGCCTGCACCACGCCTACCTGTTCACCGGCACCCGCGGGGTGGGCAAGACCACCATCGCGCGGATCATCGCCAAGTGCCTGAACTGCGAGACCGGTATCACCTCGACACCCTGCGGCACCTGCTCGGTGTGCCGGGAGATCGACGAGGGGCGCTTCGTCGACCTGATCGAGATCGACGCCGCCAGCCGCACCAAGGTCGAAGACACCCGCGAGCTGCTCGACAACGTGCAGTACGCACCAAGCCGCGGGCGTTTCAAGGTCTACCTGATCGACGAAGTGCACATGCTTTCCACGCACTCGTTCAATGCCTTGCTGAAGACGCTGGAAGAGCCGCCGCCCTACGTCAAGTTCATCCTCGCCACCACCGACCCGCAGAAGCTGCCGGCGACCATCCTGTCGCGCTGCCTGCAGTTCTCGCTGAAGAACATGAGCCCGGAGCGGGTGGTCGAGCACCTCAGCCACGTGCTGGGCGCCGAGAACGTGCCGTTCGAGGACGACGCCCTGTGGCTGCTCGGGCGCGCCGCCGATGGCTCCATGCGCGACGCGATGAGCCTGACCGACCAGGCCATCGCCTTCGGCGAGGGCAAGGTGCTGGCCGCCGATGTGCGGGCGATGCTCGGTACGCTCGACCACGGGCAGGTCTATGGCGTGCTCCAGGCGCTGCTGGAGGGCGATGCCCGGGCGCTCCTGGAAGCTGTTCGCGATCTTGCCGAGCAAGGGCCGGACTGGAACGGCGTGCTCTCGGAAATGCTCAACGTGCTGCACCGCGTGGCCATCGCCCAGGCGCTGCCCGAGGCCGTCGACAACGGCCAGGGCGACCGCGATCGCGTGCTGGCCCTGGCCCAGGCGTTGCCGGCTGAGGACGTGCAGTTCTATTACCAGATGGGCCTGATCGGCCGTCGCGACCTGCCGCTGGCGCCAGACCCGCGTGGCGGCTTCGAGATGGTGCTGCTGCGCATGCTGGCGTTCCGCCCGGCCGACAGCGACGATGCGCCGAAACCGGTACTAAAGCCGGTGGGGATCAGCCAGGCCACAGCTGATCCGGCCCAACCGGTGGCAGTGGCGGCCGTTGCTATCGAGGAGCCCGTTGCCAGCCCTGTCGCCCAAATCGTCGAGCAAGCCCCTGCGCCAGTCGAGCGCCAGCCCGAGCCGGTCGTTGAGCCTGTAGTGCAGGCTGCCCCCGCGGTAGCGCCTGAGCCGGTGCCCGAGCCGCAGCCGGTCGAGGAGGTGGTCGACCTGCCTTGGGAAGAGCCTTCCGCGCCTCCGGCCGTCGCGCCAAAACCCGAAGTCATCCAGGCGCCAGCCGCCGAGCCCATCGCCAGCCCGCCAGGCTACGACGAGCCACCGTTCGATCCGGCTGCTTATGGCGCGGTCGGCATGGATCGTGACGACGAGCCGCCGATGGACGAGGAATACTACGTTGCGGACAGCGACCCGGCAGGCTTCAGCTACCTGGACGAGCTGGCCGAACATGTGCAGGAAGAAAAGCCGGTCACCGCCCCGGAACCCCTGCCCGCATCCAAGCCGGCCACTGGTCTGGCCCTGCAATGGCTGGAATTATTCCCACAGTTGCCTGTCTCCGGTATGACAGGCAACATCGCCGCGAACTGTACGCTGATTGCCGCCGACGGTGACGATTGGCTGCTGCACCTGGACCCAGGGCAAGGCGCGCTGTTCAACAGCACGCAACAGCGCCGCCTCAACGACGCGCTCAACCAGCAGCTCGGGCGTGAGATCCGCCTGAAGATCGAGCTGATCCGCCCGGAGCAGGAGACTCCGGCCCAGGCCGCCGCGCGCAAGCGCTCGGAGCGCCAGCACGAGGCCGTGGTGTCGATCGAGCAGGACCCGCTCATCCAGCAGATGATCCGGCAGTTCGGTGCGACGGTAAGGCAGGATACTATTGAGCCTGTGGACGCCCTGGCCAGCCCGGGGCAGTGAACGAATAACCATGCGGCCCGCCCCGTGCCGGGCCGCATCACATGACCCAATCGAGGTATACCCCCATGATGAAAGGTGGCATGGCCGGCCTGATGAAGCAGGCCCAGCAGATGCAGGAAAAGATGCAGAAGATGCAGGAAGAGCTGGCCAACGCCGAAGTCACCGGCCAGTCCGGTGGCGGCCTGGTGAGTGTGGTGATGACCGGTCGCCATGACGTCAAGCGCGTCAGCATCGACCAGAGCCTGATGTCGACTGACGCCGACGACAAGGAAGTGCTCGAGGACCTGATCGCCGCTGCGCTCAACGACGCGGTGCGCAAGATCGAGCAGAGCAGCCAGGAAAAGATGGGCGGCATGACCGCTGGCATGCAACTGCCGCCTGGTTTCAAGATGCCGTTCTGATCGGCCTTTTGCTTCAAATGGGGAGCAACGACCTGTCGGTCGTTGCTCCCTTGTTCATTCTGATTCCTGAATTGGCAGGCCTGCACACATGAGCTTCAGCCCCCTGATCCGCCAACTGATCGACGCCCTGCGCATCCTGCCCGGCGTCGGCCAGAAAACCGCCCAGCGCATGGCCCTGCAACTGCTGGAGCGTGACCGCAGTGGCGGTACGCGCCTGGCCCAGGCCCTGAGCCAGGCCATGGAAGGTGTCGGCCACTGCCGCCAATGCCGCACGCTGACCGAGCAGGAACTGTGCCCGCAGTGCGCCGACCCGCGCCGTGACGACACGCAGCTGTGCGTGGTCGAGGGGCCGGTGGATGTGTATGCGGTGGAACAGACTGGCTATCGTGGCCGTTATTTCGTGCTCAAGGGGCACCTGTCGCCGCTGGATGGCCTGGGGCCGGAGGCTATCGGTATTCCGCAACTGATGTCGCGGATCGAAGAGCAAGGCACCTTCAGCGAGGTGATCCTGGCCACCAACCCGACGGTGGAAGGGGAGGCGACCGCCCACTACATCGCCCAGCTGCTGGTCGAGAAGGGCCTGACCGCTACGCGCATCGCCCATGGCGTGCCGTTGGGTGGGGAACTCGAGCTGGTGGATGGCGGGACGCTGGCCCACGCCTTTGCCGGGCGCAGGCCGATATCGCTTTGAAGCTGCAAGCTTCAAGCGGCAAGTGAAATAGGTCTGCATCGACTTGCTTTTACTTGCAGCTTGCAGCTTGCCGCTGCTTTCAATATTCGCTGAGGGAGAACTCGGTCAGGCAGAAGGTCGGTACCCCGGCCGCCTGCAGTCGGCGCGAGCCCTCCAGCTCCGGCAGGTCAATGATCGCCGCCGCCTCGAATACCTTCGCCCCGGTGCGGCGCACCAGGTTCGCCGCGGCCAGCAGGGTGCCGCCGGTGGCGATCAGGTCATCGAAGATCAGCACCGAATCGCCGTCGCAGAGGCTGTCGGCGTGCACTTCCAGGAAGGCTTCGCCGTACTCGGTCTGGTAACCCTCCGACAATACGTCAGCCGGCAGCTTGCCCTGCTTGCGGAACAGGATCAGCGGCTTGTTCAGCTGGTGGGCGATGATCGAGCCGATCAGGAAGCCTCGCGCGTCCATGGCGCCGATGTGGCTGAAGTCGGCTTCGACATAGCGCTCGATGAACTGGTCGGCGACATAGCGCAGCCCGCGCGGCGACTGGAACAGCGGGGTGATGTCGCGGAAGATCACGCCCGGCTTGGGGAAGTCCACTACCGGGCGGATCAAGGCTTTGAGGTCGAAGGTGTCGCTGTGCATGGGCGGGTATCCTGGAAAAACTCGGCGCCAGTATACCCTGTTCACCGGGCGGTCAGGCTTCGAGTGCGCCACCGGCCAGCGCACACAGCTGGATCGGGTCGAGGATGTGCACTTCCTTGCCCTCGGCCTTGAGCAGGCCGTTCTGCTGGAAGCGGGTGAACACGCGGGACACGGTTTCCACGGCCAGCCCCAGGTAGTTGCCGATCTCGTTGCGCGACATGCTCAGCCGGAACTGGTTGGCCGAGTAGCCACGGGCGCGGAAGCGCGCGGACAGGTTGACCAGGAAGGTGGCGATGCGTTCGTCGGCGGTCTTTTTCGACAGCAGCAGCATCATCTGCTGGTCGTCGCGGATTTCCCGGCTCATCACGCGCATCAGCTGGCGACGCAGCTGCGGTAGCTGGACCGAGAGTTCGTCAAGGCGCTCGAAGGGGATTTCGCACACCGAAGTGGTTTCCTGGGCCTGGGCCGACACTGGATAGGCCTCGGTGTCCATGCCGGACAGGCCGACCAGTTCGCTGGGCAGGTGGAAACCGGTGATCTGCTCTTCGCCCGCATCGCTGAGGCTGAAGGTTTTTAGGGCGCCGGAGCGGACCGCATAGACCGAGCCGAAATTGTCACCCTGGCGGAACAGGAACTCGCCCTTCTTCAGCGGGCGGCCGCGTTTGACGATTTCATCCAGTGCGTCCATGTCTTCCAGGTTCAGGGACAGGGGCAGGCACAGGGGGGCCAGGCTGCAATCCTTGCAGTGGGCCTGGTTGTGTGGGCGCAGTTTTACTGGCTCGGACATTTCTTTCGATCCTTGTGGGAAAGCACACATAAGCCGTAAGGATAACCTGCGGCATGGGCTGTAGGCCAGTGTGCGCATTTTTGGTGCACGCTAGCGACGGACCGGAAGGGGTGTTCCGGCACCGTTCAACTGTCCATAGTGTGCCTCGAAAGGCGGGCTGTCCATGCGGTGAAACGACTCAATACCCTCAGATCACCCGCGAAAAACGCTGGCGATTGTGCAGGGCCAGGTAGCCATCGAATACCATGCACACCGAGCGTACCAGCAGGCGTCCCGCCGGCAGGACGCGGATGCCCTTGGCGTCCAGGCTGATCAGCCCGTCGCGCTGAAGGGTCAGCAGTTCGGGCCACTGATCATTGAAGTAGCCGCGAAAATCGATGGTGAAGGCCTGTTCGATCGGTTCGAAGTCCAGTTCGAAGTGGCAGATCAACTGCTGGATCACCGCCCGGCGCAGGCGGTCGTCCTGGTTGCACAGCAGGCCGCGCTGGGTGGCCAGCTGGGCGCTGGAAAGGGTGTCCTGGTAGGTGTTCAGGTCGCTGCTGTTCTGGCAGTACAGGTCGCCGATCTGGCTGATTGCCGAGACGCCCAGGCCGATCAGGTCGCAATGGCCGTGGGTGGTGTAGCCCTGGAAGTTGCGTTGCAGGGTGCCTTCTTCCTGGGCGATGGCCAGTTCGTCGTCGGGCAGGGCGAAGTGGTCCATGCCGATGTAGCGGTAGCCGGCAGCGGTGAGCTGGTCGATGGTGGCGTGGAGCATTTCCAGCTTGGCGGCCGGTGCCGGCAGGTCGTTGCCGTCGATGCGCCGCTGGGGCATGAAGCGTTCGGGCAGGTGGGCGTAATTGAAAACCGACAGGCGGTCGGGTTGCAGGCGGATCACTTCCTCGACGGTGCGGGCGAAGCCTTCCGGGGTCTGCTTGGGCAGGCCGTAGATCAGGTCCAGGTTGATCGAGCGGAACTGCAGGGTCCGTGCGGCCTCGATCAGGGTGCGGGTCTGCTCCAGGCTCTGCAGGCGGTTGACCGCGCGCTGCACGGCCGGGTCGAGGTCCTGCACCCCAAGGCTGACACGGTTGAAGCCCAGCTCGCGGAGCAGGCCCATGGTCGACCAGTCGGCCTCGCGTGGGTCGATCTCGATGCCATAGTCGCCCGAGTCGTCGTCCAGCAGGTTGAAGTGCTGGCGCAGGGTCGCCATCAGCTGGCGCAGTTCCACGTGGCTGAGGAAGGTCGGGGTGCCGCCGCCGAAGTGCAACTGCTCGACCTGCTGCCTGGGGTCGAGGTGGCAGGCGATCAGCTGGATTTCCTGCTCCAGGCGCTGCAGGTAGGGGGCGGCGCGGGCGCGGTCCTTGGTGATGACCTTGTTGCAGGCGCAGTAGTAGCAGATGTTGGCGCAGAATGGCACGTGCACATACAGCGACAAGGGGCGGGTGGCGCGGCGGCTTTCACGCAGGGCGTGGAGCAGGTCGAACGAGCCCACTTCGCCGTGCAGCTGCACGGCGGTCGGATAGGAGGTGTAGCGTGGCCCGGCCAGATCGTAGCGACGAATCAGGTCGGCGTCCCAGCGTAGGTCGTCGAGCATGTGGGTGGTCCCCGGATAGAGCTGCAGTGTCCGGAGTCTAGGGGCGCAAGCGCTGGGGCGTGTTGATTTGCATCAAGGGCGTTCGCCGGCAAGGCCGGCTCCTCCAAGGGCTGGCGCGGAGCCTGTAGGAGCCGGCCTTGCCGGCGAACCGCTTTGCTCAGTGCCCCATCAGCCAATGCTGGTGAGGCCCAGGCAACGTCCACACACCAAACAGGATCACCAGCACACCGCCAGCCATCCGTACCCCACGCTTGCGCAACAGCGCGCCGACCCGTTCGGCTGCCAGCCCCGTGGCCAGCAGCACCGGCCAGGTGCCCACGCCGAAGGCCAGCATCAGCGCCGCGCTGTGCAGCGCATCGCCCTGGCTCGCCGCCCACAGCAGGGTGCTGTACACCAGCCCGCAGGGCAGCCAGCCCCACAGGGCGCCGAGCAGCAGGGCGCGAGGCAGGCTGGACACCGGCAGCAGCCGTGTGGCCAGCGGCTGCACATGCCGCCACAGGCCACGACCGAGGGCTTCGATACGGGTCAGGCCGCTCCACCAGCCCGCCAGGTACAGGCCCATGCTGATCAGCAACAGCGCCGCGACGACCCGCAGGCCGATGGCCAGCGGGCTGCTGGCCAGGGCCACGCCGGCCAGGCCCAGCAGCAGGCCGGCGCAGGCGTAGCTGAGCACGCGTCCGAGGTTGTAGGCCAGCAGCAGGCGCAGGCGACGGCCGCGTTGTTCAGGCGGGATGGCGAGGGTCAGGGCGCCCATCAGGCCGCCGCACATGCCCAGGCAGTGGCCACCACCCAGCAAGCCCAGGACCAGCGCCGAACCGAGCAGGGGAAGCAGTTCAGGCACGCGGGGTCGAGTCCTTGTCTTCGGGCGGTACTGGTTCCGGCTTGGCGGCCGCCTGGTGTCGCGGGTCCTGGTCGTCGAACAGGATGCTGTGGGCCGGGCCTTCGAGGTCGTCGTACTGGCCGCTGTCCACCGCCCAGAAGAAGATGTACACGGCGACGCCGACCAGCAGCAGGGCGGCGGGGATCATCACATAGAGGGCGGGCATAGGTTGGTCCTTCCAGGCTGGGGCGCCTCGTTCGCGGGCTTGCCCGCGCCTGCGGGCAGGCGGGTCAGGCGCAAGGCATTGAGCACGACGATCAGCGAACTGACCGACATGCCGACCGCCGCCCAGACCGGGGTGATCCAGCCCAACGCGGCGAATGGCAGCATGAGGCCATTGTACAGCGTCGCCCAGAGCAGGTTCTCGACAATGTTGCGGCGGGTGCGGCGGGCCAAGTCGAAGGCCTGCGCCAGCGCCTGCAGGCGGTTGGACAGCAGCACTGCGTCGGCGCAGGTCTTGGCCAGGTCCGTGGCGCTGCCCATGGCAATGCTGATGTCGGCGGCGGCCAGCACCGGCACGTCGTTGACCCCGTCACCCAGCATCAGCACCTTGCGGCCTTCGGCCTGCAGGGCTTTGAGGCGGGCCAGCTTGTCGTCCGGACGCAGGCCGCCGACGGCCGTGTCGATGCCCAGTTGGGTGGCGACTTCGTTGACCATTGGCGAGCTGTCGCCGGACAGCAGCAGGGTCTGCCAGCCACGCGCCTTGCAGGCCGCAACCAGGTCCGGGGCGTCGTCGCGCAGGCGGTCGTCGAGGCCGAACCAGGCCAGCGGGCCGTGACGATCACCCAGCAGCAGCCATTGCCCGCGCGGCTCGGGCACGGCGGGCACCTCGGCACCGCTCAGGGCGCAGACAAAGGTGGCCTGGCCGATGCGCAGGCGCTGGCCGTCCGTCTCGCCCTCCAGGCCCAGGCCGGGGACGGCATTGACCTCTTCGGCGGGCCGGGCAGCGCGGCCAAAGGCACGGGCGATGGGGTGTTCGGAACGGTTTTCCAGGGCGGCCGCCAGCGCCAGGCACTGGTCGCCGTCCAGCCGCCCCAGTGGGCGGATGCTGCGCAGGGCCAGACGGCCTTCGGTGAGGGTGCCGGTCTTGTCGAAGATCACCGTGTCGATCTGGTTCAGACCCTCCAGCACATGACCGCGGGTAATCAGCAAGCCGAGCTTGTGCAGGGTGCCGGTGGCGGCGGTGAGCGCGGTGGGGGTGGCCAGCGACAGGGCGCAGGGGCAGGTGGCAACCAGCATCGCCAGGACGATCCAGAATGCCCGCGGGGCATCCAGCTGCCACCAGGCCAGGCCAATGATAGCCGCGGCCACCAGGCTGAACAGCAGGAACCACTGCGAGGCGCGGTCGGCGATTTCGGCCAGGCGCGGCTTCTCCAGTTGCGCCCGTTCCAGCAGGCGGACGATGGCCGACAGGCGCGAGTCCTGGCCCAGGGCCTGGACTTCAACGGTCAGGGTGCTCTCGACGTTGAGCGTGCCGCCGGTAACCGTGTCGCCACTGCGGCGGGGCAGGGGCAGGTATTCGCCGGTGAGCAGCGATTCGTCGACACTGGAACGGCCCTCGAGGATGCGGCCATCGGCCGGGATCACCGCGCCGGGCAGTACCTGGACGCGGTCGCCACAGCGAAGCTCGCCCAGCAGGATGCGCTCGGCCTGGCCGTTTGAATCCAGGCGCAGGCACGAGGCGGGCAGCAGGTTGACCAGTTGCGCGGTGGCCGCCGCCGTGCGTTCGCGGGCGCGGCGCTCAAGGTAGCGCCCGGTGAGCAGGAACAGCGCGAACATGCCCACGGTGTCGAAGTACAGCTCGCCGCTACCGGTGATCGCGGTCCAGATTCCGGCGCAGAAGGCCAGGCCGATGGCCAGCGACACCGAGACGTCCATGGTCAGGTGGCGCGTGCGCAGGTCGCGGGCGGCGCCCTTGAAGAATGGCGCGCAGCTGTAGAAAACGATGGGAATGGTGAGAAACAGCGCGACCCAGCGCAGGATGGTGTGCAGCTCGGGCGACAGGTCGATGTTGAATTCCGGCCAGGTGGCCATGGTCGCCATCATCGCCTGGAACCACAGCAGCCCGGCCACGCCGAGACGGCGCAGGGCGCTACGGTTTTCCTGGGCCAGTAGCTCGGCGGCCTGGTCGGGCTGGTAGGGGTGGGCGGCGTAGCCGATCTGGCGCAGTTCGGCCAGCAGCGTCGACAGCGGCAACTGGCTGTCGGCCCAGGTAATCAGCAGGCGGTGGTTGGACAGGTTCAGGCGCGCCTCGGCGACGCCGGGCAGGTTGCGCAGGTGCTTCTCGATCAGCCAACCGCAGGCGGCGCAGCTGATGCCTTCGACCATCAGAGTGGTTTCGGCCAGTTCGCCCTCATGGCGCACGAATGACTGCTGCACATCGCTGCGGTCGTACAGGGCCAGTTCGTCTTGCAATTGGCGGGGCAGGGCTTCGGGGTTGGCGCTGGTGTCGCTGCGATGCTGGTAATAGTGCTCCAGGCCCCCGGCGACAATGGACTCGGCCACCGCCTGGCAGCCGGGGCAACAGAACAGCCGGGGCTCGCCGAGGACCACGGCGGTGAAGCGGCTGCCGGCGGGGACGGGCAGGGCGCAGTGGTAGCAGGGGGTGGGTTGGGTCATCGACATCTCTTCTGGCTGGCGCGGACCTTGTAGGAGCGGCTTGGGCCGCGATCACCCGCTTGGCGGGTGCCACGCACCGCGTCGCCTGCATCGCGGCTGAAGCCGCTCCCACAGAAGGTTCAATGCTGGCGAGGTAGCCCCGCCAACAGGGTGTTACTGACGCTCGGCACCTTGCAGCGCTTCATCCCCCAGTTGCAAGGTTACGCCATGCTCGACCTTCTCCTCCTCGAACAGCCGCCACACGTGATCGTCCTGGCTGCCCAGCAGTTCGACGAAACGCCGCCCCTCGACCTTGTCGACCAGTTGGCCGACATAGCGGCCAGGCTCGCTGCGCGCCAGCTGGACCTTGCGGTCCTTGTCCGGCTGGGTCGGCGAGATCAGGTTCAGCTCCAGGGCCTGCGGATTGCTGTTGCCGGTCAGGCGCACCTCGACTTCGCCGGTCAGTTCGTCCAGGTGCACGCTGGCCTTGAGGTTGAGGGTCTGGGCCAGCAGCTCGCGATCCAGCGAGCGGTTGATGCCCTTGCCGGCCTCGTAGTAGTTGTCGTTGACCAGGTTGTCCGGGTTGCGCACGGCGATGCTGACCATGGTCAGGCTCAGGCACACCGAGGTGGCCAGGATCCCGATGATAATCCAGGGCCAGAGGTGCTTGTACCAGGGGCTGGCGGCGGTGGCGGCAGGCATTGTTCGTCTTCTCTCTCAGCGGATCTGTGGGCCGATGAAACGGCTCTTGGCTTCAACCTGGCTGGCGCTGTCGTCGGCGTCCTTGAGGATGAAGGTGATTTCGTTGGTGGTCGAGGGCAGTTTTTCCGGGGCGACCGACAACTGCACCGGCAGGTTGACGATGTCGCCGGCGGCGACGCGGATCTCGCGATGGCCTTCGAGCTGCAGGTCGGGCAGGCCAGCGGCGTCAAGCACGTAGACGTGGTCGCGCTGGTCCTTGTTCATCACTTTCAGGCTGTAGACGTTCTCGATCCGCCCCTGGGCGTTCTCGCGGTACAGCACGCGGTCCTTGGCCACGTCGAAGCCCACCAGCGAACGGGTGGCGAAGGCGGTTGCCAGGGCGCCGATCATCACCAGCAGCACCAGGGCGTAGCCGATCAGGCGCGGGCGCAGCATGTGGGTCTTCTGCCCGGACAGGTTGTGCTCGGTGGTATAGCTGATCAGCCCTTTGGGGTAGTTCATCTTGTCCATGATGCTGTCGCAGGCGTCGATGCAGGCGGCGCAGCCGATGCACTCGATCTGCAGGCCGTCGCGGATGTCGATGCCGGTGGGGCAGACCTGCACGCACATGGTGCAGTCGATGCAGTCGCCCAGGCCCTTGGCCTTGTAGTCGATGTCTTTCTTGCGCGGGCCGCGGGCTTCGCCACGGCGCGGGTCGTAAGAGACGATCAGGGTATCCTTGTCGAACATCACGCTCTGGAAGCGCGCATACGGGCACATGTAGATGCACACCTGCTCGCGCAGCCAGCCGGCATTGCCGTAGGTGGCGAGGGTGAAGAAACCGACCCAGAAGTAGGCCCAGCCGTCGGCCTGGCCTGTGAAGAACTCGATGGCCAGCTCGCGGATCGGCGAGAAATAACCGACGAAGGTCATGCCGGTGACGAAGCCGATCAGCAGCCACAGGCTGTGCTTGGCCAGCTTGCGCAGGAACTTGTTCGCGCTCATGGGCGCCTTGTCCAGCTTCATGCGTTGGTTGCGGTCACCCTCGGTGACTTTCTCGCACCACATGAACACCCAGGTCCACACGCTCTGCGGGCAGGTGTAGCCGCACCAGACCCGGCCGGCGTACACGGTGATGAAGAACAGGCCGAAGGCGGCGACGATCAGGATGCCCGAAAGCAGGATGAAGTCCTGAGGCCAGATGGTGGCGCCGAAGATGTAGAACTTGCGCTCGGGCAGGTTCCACCAGACGGCCTGGTGGCCGCCCCAGTTCAGCCAGACGGTGCCGAAGTACAGCAGGAACAGCACCGCCCCGCCGACCATCCGCAACCTGCGGAAGATGCCGGTGAAGGCGCGGGTGTAGATTTTTTCACGCGAGGCGTAGAGGTCGACGGAATCCTTTCCCTTGTTGGCAGGCGGGGTGACGTCATGTACCGGAATTTGCTTGCTCATCATCAAGTCCCACGGCAGTGGAAAAACGCCGTAGCCAGTGCGTGCCGGCTGCGGTCTCGCGCATGCTGCTAGCGCTCTGCGGCCCATGATACGCCTGTCGCGGCGCGCCGGGGTCGCACTGCGACCTTTAGTCGCGTTGGGTTCGTGGTGTGAATCGTGATATGGCGGGTGTCAATTGATTCAGGTCAGCTTGTGCTGAGTTTGCTGGCCTCATCGCGGATGAATCCGCTCCTACAGGTTCAGCGCGATACCTGTAGGAGCGGATTCATCCGCGAGAGGCCTGGCCTGCCTTACTCGGCCTTGGCCGGCTCCGCCTGATGCGACAGGCTGTACACATAAGCGGCCAGCAAGTGCACCTTGTCGTTGCCCTGCATCTGCGCCTGGGCCGGCATCTGCCCCTGGCGGCCGTAGCGGATGGTCTGTTGCAGCTGGGCGAAGCTCGAGCCGTAGATGAACGCCTGCGGGTGCGTGAGGTTAGGCGCGCCCATGGCTGGGGTGCCCTTGCCTTCAGGCCCGTGGCAGGCCACGCAGTTGGTGGCGAAGATCTGCTGGCCCTTGACCGGGTCGGCCTTGGCGTCCTCGGGCAGCTTGCGGCCGTCGAGGTTGGTCAGCACGAAGGCCGCCACGTCCGCCACGCCCTGCTCGCCGATCACCGTGGCCCAGCCCGGCATCACGCCGTGGCGACCGTTCATGATGGTGGTCTTGATGGTCTCCGGCTCGCCGCCCCAGCGCCAGTCGTTGTCGGTCAGGTTGGGGAAGCCGTAGGCACCGCGGGCGTCGGAGCCGTGGCACACCGAGCAGTTGGAGGCGAACAGGCGCGCGCCCATCTTCAGTGCCTGCGGGTCCTTGGCCACCTCCTCGACGGGCATGGCGGCGAACTTGGCGAAGATCGGTCCGAAGCGGGCATCGGCCTTGGCCATTTCCTTCTCCCACTCATGCACGCCGGTCCAGCCGGCCTGGCCGTTGGAAAACTCGGTCTTCTTGTCGTTGTCCACGTACGCGTAACCGGGGAGCACGCCTTTCCAGTTGCCCAGGCCCGGGTACAGCACCAGGTAGCCGAGGGCGAAGACGACGGTGCCGACGAACAACCAGAACCACCACTTCGGTAGTGGGTTGTCGTATTCCTCGATGCCGTCGAAGGCGTGGCCGACGACTTCGTCGGTGATCTCTTCGCGCTGGCCCTTGCGGGTCGACAGCAGCAGCCAGGTCAAGGCGAAGATGGTGCCCAGGGTCAGGACGGTGACGTACAGACTCCAGAAGGTTGTCATTGTTGTTTGCTCCTAGACGCTTGTGCTTGCTCGACGTGTCGGGTGGCCTCGGGGTCGTCGGCGAACGGCAACTGCGTCGCCTCGTCGAATTCCTGCTTGCGCCGCGGGCTGAACACCCACAGCGCCAGGCCCACGAAGGCCACCAGCACCACGACGGTGCCCAGGCCGCGAATCGTGCCGATATCCATCAGGGTCACCGTTTGCTCTTGATGAGGGTGCCAAGGCCTTGCAGGTACGCGACGAGGGCGTCCATCTCGGTCTTGCCCTTGACCGCGTCGCGGGCGCCGGCGATGTCTTCGTCGGTGTACGGCGTGCCCAGGGTGCGCAGGACTTCCATCTTCTTGGCGGTGTCCTTGCCGTCGAGCTTGTTCTCGACCAGCCACGGGTAGGACGGCATCTTCGACTCGGGCACCACGTTGCGCGGGTTGTACAGGTGCGCGCGGTGCCAGTCATCGGAGTAGCGACCGCCGACGCGGGCCAGGTCCGGACCGGTACGCTTGGAGCCCCACAGGAACGGGTGGTCCCACACGCTCTCGCCGGCCACCGAGTAGTGGCCGTAGCGTTCGGTTTCGGCGCGGAACGGGCGGATCATCTGCGAGTGGCAACCCACGCAGCCTTCGCGGATGTAGATGTCGCGCCCTTCGAGCTCCAGCGCGGTGCGCGGCTTCATGCCCTCGACCGGCTTGTTGGTGACGTCCTGGAAGAACAGCGGGACGATCTGCGTGAGGCCACCGACGCTGACGGCGATGACCATGAAGAAGGCCATCAGGCCGATATTCTTCTCGACTGCTTCATGCTTCATCAGTGGGCTCCCACGACGACGATCTTGGCGGCTTCCTCAGCCTGTACCGGGTTGGCGGCACGCACGGTGCGGAACACGTTGTAGGCCATCAGCAGCATGCCGGAGGCGAAGAACGCACCGCCCAAAGCGCGGACGATGAAGCCCGGGTGGCTGGCCTGCAGCGCTTCGACGAAGGAGTAGGTGAGGGTGCCGTCGTCGTTGATGGCGCGCCACATCAGGCCCTGGGTGATGCCGTTGACCCACATCGAGGCGATGTACAGCACGGTGCCGATGGTGGCCAGCCAGAAGTGCGCGTTGATCAGCCCGACGCTGTGCATCTGCTCGCGGCCGTAGAGCTTCGGGATCATGTGGTACACCGCGCCGATGGAGATCATCGCCACCCAGCCCAGGGCGCCGGCGTGGACGTGGCCGATGGTCCAGTCGGTGTAGTGCGACAGCGAGTTGACCGTCTTGATGGCCATCATCGGGCCTTCGAAGGTGGACATGCCGTAGAACGCCAGCGACACCACCAGGAAGCGCAGGATCGGGTCGGTGCGCAGCTTATGCCAGGCGCCCGACAGGGTCATCATGCCGTTGATCATGCCGCCCCAGCTCGGGGCCAGGAGGATGATCGACATCACCATGCCCAGCGACTGCGCCCAGTCCGGCAGGGCGGTGTAGTGCAGGTGGTGCGGGCCGGCCCAGATGTACAGGGTGATCAGCGCCCAGAAGTGCACGATCGACAGGCGATACGAGTAGATCGGGCGTTCGGCCTGCTTGGGTACGAAGTAGTACATCATCCCCAGGAAGCCGGTGGTGAGGAAAAAGCCCACGGCGTTGTGGCCGTACCACCACTGGATCATCGCGTCGGTGGCGCCGGCGTAGGCCGAGTACGACTTGAACAGGCTGACCGGCAGCGAGATGTGGTTGACGATGTGCAGCATCGCGGTGACCACGATGAACGCACCGTAGAACCAGTTGCCGACGTAGATGTGCTTGGTCTTGCGCTTGACGATGGTGCCGAAGAACACCAGGGCGTAGGTGACCCAGACGATGGCCAGCAGGATCGCCAGCGGCCACTCGAGCTCGGCGTACTCCTTGGTGGTGGTGAAGCCCATCGGTAGCGTCACCAGCGCGCCGACGATCACCGCCTGCCAGCCCCAGAAGGTGAAGGCGGCCATGCTGTCGGAGATCAGGCGGGTCTGGCAGGTGCGCTGCACCACGTAGTAGCTGGTGCCGAACAGGGCGCAGCCACCGAAGGCGAAGATCACCAGGTTGGTGTGCAGCGGGCGCAGGCGGCCAAAGCTCGTCCATGGCAGGTCCAGGTTGAGCTGGGGCCAGACCAGTTGCGAGGCGATGAAGACGCCGAGCCCCATGCCAAGGATCCCCCAGACCACCGTCATGATGGCGAACTGGCGGACGACCTTATAGTTATAAGCAGTCGGACTGATTGCAGTGCTCATTCTAAGGTTCCACGGTTTGGGTGTTCTTGTTGGTTGGTAAATCGGCGCCAGTATCGATAACCACCAGGGTTATGGCAACGCAAGGAAACTTGCGCCGACCCGTGTCCAGGCCCTTTCCACCACCGTCCCGTGGCGTGGGGGTTGAACGATTGTACACAAATAAATATTTGTAATGTGTACCATTTTCCATATTTTTCTGATCGATCGGTCAAGCTTTTTAATCGAGGGACGGGCACGCAAGGCGTCATCCCAAAGCCGCAGGCTCGTGAGCGTGGAGTCGATGCGTGATGTCAGGCTGTGCACCACGTCTGTTCCGGTCGCTGCGAGCGGAGCCACTGTGGCAACAAGCTTAGTTGCGTTCGGAGGGGGTGCAAGGAAGGGGGGAGAGTGGGCTGCTTTGCAGCCCTTTCGCCGGCAAGCCGGCTCCTACCTGAACGGCGCTGGGCCTGTAGGAGCCGGCTTGCCGGCGAAGAGGGTGGTTACTTGGCGGTCAGGCCTTCACTTTCGACGGGTACATCCTGCGACAGGCTATACACATAGGCCGCCAGCAGGTGGACCTTGTCGTTGCCCTGGATGTCATGCTGCGCAGGCATCTGGCCCTGACGGCCATAACGGATGGTCTGCTGCAACTGGGCGAAGCTCGAACCGTAGATGAACGCCTGCGGGTGGGTCAGGTTAGGCGCGCCCATGGCCGGGGTGCCCTTGCCTTCAGGCCCGTGGCAAGCCACGCAGTTGGTGGCGAACAGTTCCTTGCCCTTGGCCGGGTCGGCCTTGGCGTCAGCCGGCAGGGTGCGGCCGTCGAGGTTGGTCAGCACGAATGCCGCCACATCGGCTACGCCCTGCTCGCCGATCACCGTGGCCCAGCCCGGCATGATGCCGTGGCGGCCGTTCATGATCGACGCCTTGATGGTCTCCGGCTCGCCGCCCCAGCGCCAGTCCTTGTCGGTCAGGTTGGGGAAGCCGTAGGAGCCTTTGGCGTCCGAGCCATGGCATACCGAGCAGTTGGAGGCGAACAGGCGGCTGCCCATCTTCAGGGCCTGCGGATCCTTGGCCACGTCCTCCACCGGCATGGCGGCGTACTTGGCGAAGATCGGCCCGAACTTGGCATCGGCCTTGTCCATCTCTTTCTGCCACTCGTCCACCTGGGTCCAGCCATTCTCGTAGCCGGGCAGGATGCCTTTCCAGTTGCCCAGGCCCGGGTAGAGGATCAGGTAGCCCACCGAGAACACCAGGGTGCCGACGAACAGCCAGAACCACCATTTCGGCAGCGGGTTGTCGTATTCCTCGATGCCATCGAAGCTGTGGCCCATGGTCTGGTCGGTGGTATCGCTGCTCTGGCCCTTGCGGGTGGCGAGCAGCAGCCAGGTCAGGCCGATCAGGCTGCCGAGGGTCAGTACGCTGATATACGTACTCCAGAAGGTGGTCATTGCCGGGTACTCCTCATGGCAGCAGGTTCCTGCCCGGCAGGGGGCAGGCGGTCGTCGACGAAGGGCAGCAGGCGCGCTTCGGCGAAATCACGGTCGCGGCGACGGTTGAACACCCAGAGCGAGAGGCCGATGAAGGCGATCATCACCACCAGGGTGCCCAGGCCGCGGATCATGCCGATGTCGATGTCCATCGCACTCACCTCTTGTTCTTGATCGCGGTGCCGAGCACCTGCAGGTAGGCAACCAGCGCGTCCATCTCGGTCTTGCCTTTGACCGCGTCCTTGGCACCGGCGATGTCGTCGTCGGTGTAGGGCACGCCCAGGGTGCGCAGGGCGCGCATCTTGACGTCGGTGTGGCTGTTGTCGACCTGGCTGGCCACCAGCCACGGGTAGGACGGCATCTTCGACTCGGGCACCACGTTGCGCGGGTTGTACAGGTGCGCGCGGTGCCAGTCGTCCGAGTAGCGGCCACCGACACGGGCCAGGTCCGGTCCGGTGCGCTTGGAGCCCCACAGGAACGGGTGGTCCCACACGCTCTCGCCCGCTACCGAGTAGTGGCCGTAGCGTTCGGTCTCGGCGCGGAACGGCCGGACCATCTGCGAGTGGCAACCCACGCAACCTTCGCGGATGTAGATGTCGCGGCCTTCGAGTTGCAGGGCGGTGTAGGGCTTCATGCCTTCGACCGGCTTGTTGGTGACGTCCTGGAAGAACAGCGGGACAATCTGCGTCAGGCCGCCGATGCTGACGGCGAACACCATCAGCAGGGCCATCAGGCCTATGTTTTTCTCAACGACTTCATGGTTCATCAGGCTCTACTCCTCAAGCCAGCTGGGCGTTGGCGGTGGCTTGCTCGGCGGCGGGGGCACGCACGGTGCGCCAGGTGTTCCAGGCCATCAGGAACATGCCGCTGAGGAAGATCGCGCCGCCGACGAAGCGCACGACGAAGCCGGGGTGGCTGGCCACCAGGGTTTCGACGAACGAGTAGGTCAGCGTGCCGTCGCTGTTGACCGCGCGCCACATCAGGCCCTGGGCGATGCCGTTGACCCACATCGAGGCGATGTAGAGCACGGTGCCGATGGTGGCCAGCCAGAAGTGCGCGTTGATCAGCCCGAGGCTGTACATGCGCTCCTTGCCGAACACTTTCGGGATGGTGTGGTACAGCGCGCCGATCGAGATCATCGCCACCCAGCCGAGGGCGCCGGCGTGGACGTGGCCGATGGTCCAGTCGGTGTAGTGGGACAGGGCATTGACGGTCTTGATGGCCATCATCGGGCCTTCGAAGGTGGACATGCCGTAGAACGCCAGCGACACCACCAGGAAGCGCAGGATCGGGTCGCTGCGCAGTTTGTGCCACGCACCCGACAGGGTCATCATGCCGTTGATCATGCCGCCCCAGCTCGGGGCCAGCAGCACCAGCGACATGATCATGCCCAGCGACTGCGCCCAGTCCGGCAGGGCGGTGTAGTGCAGGTGGTGAGGGCCGGCCCAAATGTACAGGGTGATCAGCGCCCAGAAGTGCACGATCGACAGGCGATACGAATACACCGGGCGTTCGGCCTGTTTCGGTACGTAGTAGTACATCATCCCCAGGAAGCCGGCGGTGAGGAAGAAGCCCACGGCGTTATGCCCGTACCACCACTGCACCATGGCGTCGGTGGCGCCGGCGTAGATCGAGTAGGACTTGGTCAGGCTGACCGGTATCTCCAGGTTGTTGACGATATGCAGGATCGCCACGGTCAGGATGAAGGCGCCAAAGAACCAGTTGCCCACGTAGATGTGCTTGGTGTTGCGCTTCATCAGCGTACCGAAGAACACCACGGCATAGGCGACCCAGACGATGGTGATCAGGATGTCGATCGGCCATTCCAGTTCGGCGTATTCCTTGGTGCTGGTGTAGCCCAGCGGCAGGCTGATCGCCGCCAGCAGGATCACCAGTTGCCAGCCCCAGAAGGTGAACGCGGCCAGGCGTGGCGCGAACAGGGTGGTCTGGCAGGTACGTTGCACCGAATAATACGAGGTGGCGAACAGGGCACAGCCGCCGAAGGCGAAGATCACCGCGTTGGTGTGCAAGGGTCGCAGGCGGCCGAAGCTGGTCCACGGCAGGTCGAGGTTGAGGGCGGGCCAGGCGAGCTGGGCGGCAATGAAGACGCCGAGCCCCATCCCGACGATGCCCCACACCACCGTCATGATGGCGAATTGGCGGACCACCTGGTAGTTGTAGGCGGTACTGCTGGTTGTGTTCATGTATGGGTTCCCATCCACGGTTATAGGCAGGCTAAACAGCGAGGCAAGCATGAGTAATGGGCAAAGTGCCGGTATTGACGGGGATCAATGGGCGAAGATCGGAAATGTCCCAGGCTTGCGCTGCGATCCTCCACGAATCTCGGCCGATCGCAGTTATCGCGGTTGCCTGATCCTGGCCCATGGCGCGGGTGCGCCGATGGACAGCGGGTTCATGGAGGACATGGCGCAAAGGCTGGCGGGGCAAGGGGTAGGGGTGGTGCGCTTCGAGTTTCCGTACATGGCCCAGCGCCGTGTCGACGGCGGCAAGCGGCCGCCCAATCCGCAGAAGGTGTTGCTGGAATGCTGGCGTAATGTATACGACCAGGTGCGACCATTAGCCGCAGGGCCTGTGGCCGTTGGCGGCAAGTCCATGGGCGGGCGCATGGCCAGTCTTCTGGCCGATGAGCTGGAGGCAGACGCACTGGTATGCCTGGGGTATCCGTTCTATGCGGCGGGCAAACCGGAGAAGCCGCGGGTCGAGCACCTGGCGGGGTTGCGCACGCGCACGCTGATCGTCCAGGGGGAGCGCGATGCCCTGGGCAACCGTGAAGCGGTGGAGGGGTATGTGTTATCGCCGGCGATCGAGGTGAGCTGGCTGGCGGCGGGGGATCATGACCTGAAGCCGCTGAAGGTTTCCGGGTTCAGCCATGAGCAGCATTTGCAGGCGGCGGCTGAGCGGGTGGCGGGATTTCTCTCATGAAGAGCACCGTACTGGCGCCCCCCCTGTAGGAGCGGCTTCAGCCGCGATCACCCGCATAGCGGGTGCCAGGCATCGTGTTGCCTGCTTCGCGGCTAAAGCCGCTCCTACCCGGAAAGGGCGTAGGCGCCGGCGTGCTTAGTCGCGGTACTCGCACAGGTAGGCGGTGTCTACAGCCACCTTCAGCTGGAACTTGCTGTCGGCCGGCACGTTGAACTGGCTGCCTGCCGCGAACTTCTCCCAGTTGTCGCTGCCCGGCAGCTTGACGGTCAGGGCGCCGGAGACCACGTGCATGATCTCGCGCTTGGCGGTGCCGAACTCGTATTCCCCCGGGGCCATCACGCCCACGGTGGCCGGACCTTCCTGGCCTTCGAAGGCGATCGACTTGACGGTGCCATCGAAGTATTCATTGACCTTGAACATGGGGCGACTCCTGGAAAAGGGCTGAAAAAAAGGGCTGGCCAGTATGCCCAAGGCCTGCCCTTGCGTCATCTGTTTCAGGCGCCGCCAACCGGCAGGCTCAGCGGCAGCAGGCGTGCCGTGTTGCGGGCATCCTCCAGGGCCCGATGCTGCTGCCCGGAGAACTGCAAGCCGGCCAGTTGCAGGGCGCTGTTCAGCCCCGCCGGGCGCTGCAGGTGGCGGGCCTTGGCGAAGCGCTGCTTGAGGTTGATGTGTGGCAGTTGCAGCAACAGGCTGTCGACATGATGCAACTGCCACTCCTGCAGCAGCTGCTTGCGATCGTAGTCGCCCCAGCTCACCCAGGCCTGCAGTTGCGCCTGGTGGTTCACCAGCCAGCGTTCGAACTGCCCCCAGACCTCGCTGAACGGCGCGGCGTTGTCGACATCGGCCTGGCTGATATGGGTCAGCTCGCGGCAGAACGGCGTCAACTGCGGCCGCCGCCGGGGCCGCACGAAGCGCTGGAAGTGGTCGACCTCGCGGCCTTCGCGGGTGGCCAGGCTTGCGCCGATTTCTATGATTTCCATCTCCGTGACCGGCCAGCCGCCGTCATCGGTGGTTGCTTCCAGGTCGATCACCAACCAGTGGCCCATGCCAGGCTCCCTCTCAATGCACAGTAGCCTGCGGCGTCTCCCAAGGACCCTTCACGCAGGCCCGTAGAGCGTAGCCAAAGTCGCGGCGAACGGCATCCCCTGGCACTTTGGCATATCCGGCGGTTGTGCCCGCCCGGGAAAACGCCTAGCTTAGGTGGATTAAGGCCTTAACCCGTGATGAGTGTCTCGACTTGATCCCACTGCCCCGCCTCAAGGTGTCGTCCTCCCTGCTGCTGTTCGCCGCATTGTTGCTCAGTGCCGTGGCCCGGGCCGACGAGGCGGTCGAGGTGAAGATCGGCGCGGCGCATTTCCCACCCTATACCGTACGCCCGGAGCAGGGCGCCGACACGGGTCTGCTGCCGCAACTGGTCGAGGCACTGAACAAGCTGCAACCTGGGTACCGTTTCGTGCTGGTGCCGACGTCAATTCCGCGGCGCTTCGGTGACTTCCAGCAAGGACGCACCGACATGGCGATCTTCGAGAACCCGCAGTGGGGGTGGCAGGGGATCGCGCACAAGGCGGTGGACATGGGGCTCGAAGACGCCGAGATCTTTGTCGCCCGGCCGCAGGCAGGTCGCGACCAGCACTATTTCGAAGACCTGGAAGGCAAGCGCCTGGCGCTGTTCAACGGCTACCACTATGCCTTCGCCGACTTCAACGCCGACCCCGCGTATCTGAAGGAGCGCTACCGGGCGGCACTGACCTATTCCCACGACAGCAACCTGTCGATGGTCGAGCGTGGGCGTGCCGACATCGCCCTGGTCACCCGTTCATACCTGAGCGATTTCCTCAAGCGCAACCCGCAGAGCGCCGGCCAACTGATGGCGTCGCAGCGTGTCGACCAGGTCTACCATCACTACGCCTTGCTGCGCCCCGACGCGCCGATCAGTCCCGAAGCATTTGCCGCGCTGATGCGTCGTCTGCGCGAGAACGGTGAGTTGCTGCGCATCTTCCAGCCTTACCAGATCACCGTGGAAAAGCCCCACGACTAAATTCCACGGGTGTGGCCACGTATTCACGGGTGAGCCTTTATTTCATTCCCGTGAGCCATGACCATGCCGTTCGATGCCGCTTCGCAGCCTTCTTGTGCACCCCGCTGGCACAGCCTGCAGGCCGACGAGGGCGATTGCCGCCTGAGCCTGACCCTTGAAGGCCGCCCGTTGATCCAGGTGCGCCTGGTGGCGGCAGCCCGCCTTGAAGTCCATCTCGAGCAGCTCTGCCCGGAACGCCCGGAGCAGGCGTTGTGGGCGGCCTGCTACTGGTTGCTGTCCCGTGACCCGGCGTGCCAGCGACTGGCCTGGCTACTGCCGCAACCGATACCGCAGGCGCTGGCCAGCGGCCTGTTGGTGGTCGGTGAGCGGCCGGGCGAGTACTTCTGTGAGCGCACCCTGTTCTGGCAATTGCCGCAGCCTTGGCTGGGAGCCTCCGTTGCCGGGGCTTATCCCCAGCAGATGCAGCTCAGCAACGGCAAGCGTCACCCTCGACGCGGGCCCAAGCCACGGGGTGAGGTGTACCGGCGTTTCGATGCACGCCTTGGGGTCTGGGTGTCACTGCGCACCTTGGAAATCGACCAGGACCTCGAACGTTTCAACCGCTGGCAGAACAACCCGCGGGTCGTGCACTTCTGGCAGGAAGGCGGCTCGCTGGCACAGCACCGCGAGTACCTGGCCAAGCTGGAAACCGATCCGCATACCCTGACCCTGATCGGCTGCTTCGATGACGAGCCCTTTGCCTACTTCGAGGCCTACTGGGCCAAGGAGGACCGCATCGCGCCGTTCTATCCGGCCGACGATTACGACCGTGGCATCCACATGCTGGTGGGGGAGGAGGTGCACCGCGGCCCGCACAAGGTGGCCAGCTGGTTGTCGGCGCTGGTTCACTACCTGTTCCTCGACGATCCGCGTACCCAGCGCGTGGTGGCCGAGCCGCGGGCCGACAACGGCAAGATGATCGGCTACATGCACGACCAGTGCTTCCACTGCGAGAAGGAGTTCGATTTCCCGCACAAGCGGGCGGCGCTGATGATTTTGGGGCGGGAGCGGTTCTTCGAACGCTGCAAGCTGGTGTGATGCAGCAGGGGCCGCTTCGCGCCCCATCGCGGCTCAAGGCCGCTCCTACAGAACAACGCGATCCCTGTAGGAGCGGCCTTGAGCCGCGATGGGGCGCGAAGCGGCCCCTTGGGGTTTCAGCCCAGGCGACTGCTCTTGCGGCAATGGATCAGTGCATCACGGATCATGAAGTTGACCAGCGTCGGTGACACCCCCAGCTCCTTGGCGATGTCCTTCTGCGGCACCCCGTGCAGGCGATACATCTCGAAGGCGTAGCGGGTGCGCTGGGGCAGTTCGTTGAGGGCGTCGGCGATGTGTTCGAGGGTGGCGAGGTTGATGTGGGTGGCTTCGGGCGAGGCGTTCTGGATGACCACGTTAAGCCCTTCCTCTTCGCTGCCCGAATATTTCAGCTCCATGGCCTGCTTGCGGTAGTGATCGATGGCCAGGTTGCGCACGATCTGGAACAGGTAGCTGAGCTGGGCCTTGAACGACGAGGTGATTTGCGGGGCGGCACTGAGCCGGAAGAAGGCGTCCTGCACCACGTCCTCGGCGCGGGAGCGGCAACCGGTGATGCGCGCGGCGATCTTGACCAGGATACTGCGGTTGTCGACGAACGCCTGGAGCAGTGGTGAATCGCACTTACTTGTGGATAGTTGTTCCGCCATGGAAATCACCTTGTCTCTGTGGAAAAAGGGAGCACACCAAGCTAGGAGGCTTCCTACGACGTGCGACAAGCTATTCAGAATGATAATGATTGTCAAATACGAAAGTTAATGATTTTGCATTGCGTTTGGTTCTAAGCCACGGGCTGTGACGGCCTTCAACTTTTCCCGCCGGCCGCGTCCTGGCCTTCGGGCCGGCCAAGCTAATTTCTTCCCCTGTCCATCCGTTCCCCTGTGTACATCCGGCTGCCGAGCGCCGCCTGCCCTGATGGGCGGGGCGCCGCTTTGGCACGACTTACCCAGACACTGGCAGGAACATTCCATGACGGACGCCTTCGAACTCCCGCACTCGCTGGTCCAGGCCCTGGCGCAACGCGCCGCCCAGACCCCGGACCGGATCGCCTTGCGCTTCCTGGCCGACGCGCCCGGCGAGCAGGCCGTGCTCAGCTACCGGGACCTCGACCAACGCGCCCGTGCCATCGCGGCCGCGTTGCAGGCCAGGGTCGGTTTCGGCGACCGTGCGGTGCTGCTGTTCCCCAGTGGGCCGGACTATGTCGCGGCGTTCTTCGGCTGCCTCTACGCCGGGGTCATCGCCGTGCCGGCCTATCCGCCGGAGTCCTCGCGCCAGTACCATCAGGAGCGGCTGCTGTCGATCATCGCCGACGCCGAACCGCGCCTGCTGCTGACGGTAGAAGCGCTGTGTGACAGTTTGCAGGGCCTGGAAGCGCTCGCCGGCAGCCAAGCCCCAGGTCTGCTGGCGGTGGACCGGCTGGACCCGGTGCTCGCCGACCAATGGCGCGAACCGGCGCTGGCCGGGCACGACATCGCCTTCCTGCAGTACACCTCCGGCTCCACCGCATTGCCCAAGGGCGTGCAGGTCAGCCACGGCAACCTGGTGGCCAACGAGCAGTTGATCCGCCACGGTTTCGGCATCGATGTGAACCCCGACGACGTGATCGTCAGCTGGTTGCCGCTGTACCACGACATGGGCCTGATCGGCGGCCTGCTGCAGCCGATCTTCAGCGGCGTGCCGTGTGTATTGATGTCGCCGGGCTACTTCCTCGCCCGGCCGCTGCGCTGGTTGCAGGCGATCAGCGAGTACGGCGGCACTATCAGTGGCGGCCCGGACTTCGCCTATCGCTTGTGCAGCGAACGGGTCAGCGAGGCCGCGCTGGCCGAGCTCGACCTGAGCCGCTGGCGCGTGGCCTATTCCGGCTCCGAGCCGATCCGCCAGGACAGCCTCGATACCTTCGCCGAGAAATTCGCCGCCTGTGGCTTCGCCGCCAGCAGCTTCTTCGCCAGCTACGGCCTGGCCGAGGCGACCCTGTTCGTCAGCGGCAGCCGCCGTGGCCAGGGCATCGGTGCACTGGAACTGGACGCCGAGGCGTTCGCCGCCAATCGTGCCGAGCCGGGCCAGGGCAGTGTGCTGATGAGTTGCGGCTACCCGCAGCCGGGGCACGCAGTGCGCATCGTCGAGCCCCAGCACCTGGAGGTGCTGGGCGACAACCGCGTCGGCGAGATCTGGGCCGGCGGCCCGAGCATCGCCCTTGGCTACTGGCGCAATCCCGAAGCCAGCGCCCGTACCTTCGTCGAGGTGGACGGCCAGACCTGGCTGCGCACCGGCGACCTGGGCTTCATGCGTGATGGTGAAGTGTTCGTTACCGGGCGCTTGAAGGACATGCTTATCGTCCGTGGCCAGAACCTCTACCCGCAGGACCTGGAAAAGACCCTGGAGTGTGAGGTCGAGGTGCTGCGCAAGGGCCGTGTCGCGGTGTTCGCCGTCGACGACCAGGGCGAGGAGGGCATCGGCGTGGCGGTGGAGATCAGCCGCAACGTGCAGAAGTCGACACCGCCCGAGACATTGATCAACACCCTGCGCCGGGTCATCGCCGATGCCTGCCGCCAGGCGCCGGCGGTGGTGCTGCTGCTCAACCCGGGCGCGTTGCCCAAGACCTCCAGCGGCAAGCTGCAGCGTTCGGCCTGCCGCCTGCGCATGAACGACGGCAGCCTGGATTGCTACGCGCGCTTCCCGGCGCAATCCCAGGCATCGGCCGGTGAAGTCGGTGGTGACGACCTGCAGGCACGCATCGCCGAAGTGTGGCGTGACCTGCTCAAGGTCGAGGCCGTGGCGGCGGACGATCACTTCCTGCTGCTGGGCGGCAACTCCATCGCCGCGACCCAGGTGACCGCGCGCCTGGCCGACGAGTTGGGCGTGGCATTGAGCCTGCGCACGCTGTTCGAGGCGCCGACCCTGGCCGAGTACTCGGCGGCGGTGGCGGCGATCCTCGCCGAAGGCGGCGAGGGGGCCGGGCGCATCGTCCTGCAGGGCCGCGACCAGGCCTTGGCACAATCGCTGGCGCAGAATCGCCTGTGGCTGATGTGGCAACTGGAACCGCAATCGGCCGCCTACAACATTCCTGCCGGCCTGCACCTGCGTGGCGAGCTGGACGAAGCCGCGCTCGAGGCGAGCTTCCAGGCCCTGGTCGCACGCCACGAATCCCTGCGCACGGTGTTCGACGAGGCCGATGGCCAGGCGCTGCAGCGTATCCTGCCGAGCCTGCCGTTCGCCGTGCAACGGCTCGACCTCGAAGGGCTGGACGCCGATGAAGTGACGGCGCGTCGCGAGCGCGAAGCGCAGCAGCCGTTCGACCTGCGTGTCGGCCCGCTGCTGCGGGTCACCCTGGCGCGGCTGGACGACGAAACCCATCAACTGTGGGTGACCCTGCACCACATCGTCGCCGATGGCTGGTCGCTGAACATCCTCCTCGACGAGTTCGCCCGCCTGTATGCCGCGCAAGGCCAGGCCACGAACCTGGCCGGGCTGCCCCTGGGCTACGCCGACTACGGCAACTGGCAGCGCCAGTGGCTGGCCGAGGGCGAGGCCGCCCGGCAACTGGCGTACTGGACCGACACGCTGGGTGATGAACTGCCGGTGCTCGACCTGAGCACCGACCAGCCACGCGGCAACCAACGCAAGCACAGCGCGGCGCGCCTGAGCCTGAAGGTACCGGCCAAGCTCGGCGGCGCCCTTAAAGACCTGGCCCGCGACCAGCAGGCCAGCCTGTTCATGGTGCTGCTGGCCGGCTGGCAGGCGTTGCTGCACCGCTACACCGGCCAAGGCGATATCCGTGTCGGTGTGCCCAACGCCAACCGCCCGCGCCTGGAAACCCAGGGCATGGTCGGCTTCTTCATCAACACCCAGGTGCTGCGCGCCGAACTTGAGGGGCGCCTGCCGTTCGAGCAGTTGCTGGCCCAGGTGCGCCGAACCACTCTCGAGGCCCAGGCCCACCAGGACCTGCCGTTCGAGCAACTGGTCGAAGCCTTGCCCCAAGCCCGCGAGCAGGGCCTGTTCCAGGTCATGTTCAACCACCAGCAGCGCGATCTTTCGGCCCTGCGCCGCCTGCCCGGCCTGCTCGCCGAAGAGCTGCCGTGGTACAGCCGCGAGGCCAAGTTCGACCTGCAGCTGCACAGCGAGGAAGACCACCAGGGCCGCCTGAGTCTGGCCTTCGACTACGCCGACGAACTGTTCGATGCCGGCACCATCAAGCGCCTGGCCAATCACCTGCTGGCGCTGCTGGAGCAAGTCTGCGCCCAGCCGGGGTTGGCCCTGGGCGACGTGCGCCTGATTGACGAGGCGGGCCGCGCGCAGCTGCTGGCCTGGGGACAGGCGCCGATGGCGGCCGCGCCGCGCTTGCTGGTCGAGCAGCTCAACGAGCAGGCTCGCCTGACCCCTGAACGTACCGCGCTGGTGTGGGCGGGCGGCCAGCTTGACTACGCCGAACTGCATCAGCAGGCCAACCGCCTGGCCCATTATCTGCGCGACAAGGGCGTCGGCCCCGACACTTGCGTGGCCATCGCCATCGAGCGTTCGCCGCAACTGCTGGTTGGCCTGCTGGCCATTCTCAAGGCTGGTGGCGCATACGTGCCGCTGGATGTCGACTACCCGGCCGAGCGCCTGGCGTACATGCTGGGCGACTGCCAGGCCAGCCTGCTGCTCAGCCACAGCGGCCTGCTCGAGCGCCTGCCGCAGGTCGATGGCGTCAGCGCCATTGCCCTCGACCAGCTTCATCTGGACAGCTGGCCAAGCCAGGCCCCCGGCCTGCACCTGCACGGCGACAACCTCGCCTACGTGATCTACACCTCCGGCTCCACCGGCCAACCCAAGGGCGTCGGCAACACCCACGCTGCATTGGCCGAGCGCCTGCACTGGATGCAGGCAACCTACGCACTGGACGCCACCGATGTGCTCATGCAGAAGGCGCCGATCAGCTTCGACGTCTCGGTGTGGGAATGCTTCTGGCCGCTGATCACCGGTTGCCAGCTGGTGCTGGCCGGCCCCGGCGAGCACCGCGACCCGCAGCGCATCGCCCAGTTGATCCAGCAGCACCAGGTGACCACGCTGCACTTCGTGCCGCCGCTGTTGCAGGTGTTCGTCCAGGAACCGCTGGCTGCCGGCTGCACCAGCCTGCGCCGGCTGTTCTCTGGTGGCGAGGCACTGTCCGCCGCGCTGCGTGACCGTGTGCTGCAATGGCTGCCACAAGTTCAACTGCACAACCGCTATGGCCCGACCGAAACCGCGATCAACGTCACCCACTGGCATTGCCAGGGCAGCGATGGCGAGCGCTCGCCGATCGGTCGCCCGCTGGGCAATGTGCTTTGCCGGGTGTTGGATGACGAGTTCGAACTCACCGCCCCTGGCGTGCCGGGTGAGCTATGCCTGGGAGGCGTTGGCCTGGCCCGTGGTTACCTGGGTCGTCCGGGCCTGACCGCCGAACGTTTCGTGCCCCAGCCTGATGGTGACGGCACGCGTCTGTACCGCAGCGGCGACCGTGTCCGCTGGCATGTGCAAGGTGAAGCCCTGGACTACCTCGGTCGTCTCGACCAGCAGGTCAAGGTGCGTGGCTTCCGCGTCGAGCCGGAGGAAGTGCAGGCTGTGCTGCTGGCCCAACCGGGGGTCGAACAGGCACTGGTGCTGATCCACAAGGACGCCGTTGGCGCCCAGTTGGTGGGCTACTACAGCGGTGGCGCACGGCACGAAGGATTGCTGGCTGCCCTGGCCGAGCGTCTGCCGGCGTACATGGTGCCAGCACAATTGATCCACCTGGCGCGGATGCCGCTGGGCCCAAGCGGCAAGGTCGACCGCAAGGCATTGCCGGCGCCGGTGTGGCAACAGCGCGAGCATGTCGCGCCGCAAAGCGAATTGCAGCGGCAGGTCGCGGCCATCTGGCGCGAGGTGCTGAACCTGCCGCAGATCGGTTTGCAGGATGACTTCTTCGCCCTCGGCGGCCACTCGCTGCTGGCCACCCAGATCGTGTCGCGCACCCGCCAGGCGCTGGATGTCGAGCTGCCGCTCAAGGTGCTGTTCGAAGCCAGTGAACTGGGTGCGTTCTGCACCGAGATCGCTCGCCTGCGTGACAGCGGCGAACGCAACCTGCAAGGCGAAATCGTTCGGGTCGATCGCCGCCAGGCCGTGCCGCTGTCGTACTCGCAGCAGCGCATGTGGTTCCTCTGGCAGATGGAACCGGACAGCCCGGCCTACAACGTCGGCGGCATGGCACGCTTCAAGGGCGTGCTGCATGTGGACGCCTTCGAGCGGGCCCTGCAGGCCTTGATCGTGCGCCATGAAACCTTGCGCACCACCTTCCCGAGCATCGACGGCAAGCCTTACCAATGCGTGGCGGGCGACAGCAACCTGCAGCTGCACTGGCACGACTTCAGCAGCGACGCCGCCGAGGTTCGCCAGCAACGCCTGCAACAGTTGGCCGACGACCAGGCGCACCAAGCCTTCGACCTGGAGCGCGGCCCGCTGCTGCGTGCCTGCCTGGTCAAGGCCCACGAGCGCGAGCACTACTTCGTGCTGACCCTGCACCACATCGTCACCGAAGGCTGGGCCATGGACATCTTCGCCCGCGAGCTGGGCGAGCTGTACGAGGCCTTCGTCGACGAGCGCGAGTCGCCGCTGGCGCCGCTGCCGGTGCAGTACCTCGACTACAGCGTGTGGCAGCGCCAGTGGCTGGAGGGCGGCGAGGGCGCGCGTCAGCTGGCCTTCTGGAAAGACCGCCTGGGCGACGAGCACCCCGTGCTGGCCTTGCCGGCCGACCGCCCGCGCCCGGCGGTACAAAGCCACCGTGGCGAGCTGTACCGGTTCGACCTGGCGCCGGCGCTGGTCGAGCGCGTGCACGCGTTCAACAGCCAGCGTGGCCTGACCCTGTTCATGACCATGACCGCCACCCTGGCGGCGCTGTTGCACCGCTACAGCGGCCAGCGCGACCTGCGCATCGGCGCGCCGGTGGCCAACCGCATCCGCCCGGAAAGCGAAGGGCTGATCGGCGCCTTCCTCAACACCCAGGTACTGCGTTGCGACGTGGATGGGCAGATGAGCGCTGACGCGCTGCTCGAGCAGGTGCGCCAGGCCATCATCGACGGCCAGTCGCACCAGGACCTGCCGTTCGAGCAACTGGTCGAAGCGCTGCAACCGCCGCGCTCGAGCGCCTACAACCCGTTGTTCCAGGTGATGTGCAACGTGCAGCGCTGGGCGTTCCAGCAGAGCCGTGAGCTGGTGGGCATGCAGGTGGACTACCTGGTCAACGACGCCAGCGCCACCAAGTTCGACCTGTACCTGGAAGTCACTGACCTCGACGGCCGCCTGGGCTGCTGCTTCACCTACAGCCGCGACCTGTTCGACGAGCCGCGCATCGCGCGCATGGCCGAGCACTGGCAGCACTTGCTGGTGGCCATGCTCGACAACCCTCGGCAGCGCCTGTGCGAACTGCCGATGCTGGCCGATACCGAGCAGCAGGTACTGGTCGGCCAGCTCCAGGGCGAGCAGGACTTCGAGCTCACCCAGACGCTCCACGGCCTGTTCGCCGCCCAGGCCGAGCGCACGCCGCAGGCGCTGGCGCTGACCTTCGCCGGCACCCACCTGAGCTATGCCGAGCTCGACCAGCAGGCCAACCGCCTTGCCCGCGCCCTGCGCGAGCGCGGTGTCGGCCCGCAGGTGCGGGTGGGCCTGGCGCTGGAGCGCTCGCTGGAGATGGTGGTCGGCCTGCTGGCCGTCCTCAAGGCCGGTGGCGCCTATGTGCCGCTGGACCCTGAATACCCACTCGACCGCCTGCGCTACATGATCGAAGACAGCCGCATCGGCCTGCTGATCGGCCAGCGCGCGCTGCTCGACACCCTGGGCAAGCTGCCCGAGGGCGTCGTCCGCTGGAGCCTGGAGGACGATGCCGCCAGCCTGGCTGCCTACAGCGACGCACCGCTGGACAACCTCAACCTGCCGCAGCACCAGGCCTACCTGATCTACACCTCCGGCTCCACCGGCAAGCCCAAGGGCGTGGTGGTCAGCCATGGCGAGATCGCCATGCACTGCCAGGCGGTCATCGCCGAGTTCGGCATGCGCAGCGACGACTGCGAGCTGCACTTCTATTCGATCAACTTCGACGCCGCCAGCGAGCGCCTGCTGACACCGTTGCTGTGCGGCGCCCGCGTGGTGCTGCGGGCCCAGGGCCAGTGGGGCGCGGAAGAGATCTGCCAGCTGGTGCGCGAGCAGCAGGTGAGCATCCTCGGCTTCACCCCGAGCTACGGCAGCCAGCTGGCCCAGTACCTGGCCGGGCAGGGCGAGCAACTGCCGGTGCGCCTGGTGATCACCGGGGGCGAGGCACTGACCGGCGAGCATCTGCAACGTATCCGCCAGGCCTTCGTACCCCAACAGTTCTTCAATGCCTACGGCCCGACCGAGACCGTTGTCATGCCGCTGGCGTGCCTGGCGCCGGACACATTGCCCGCCGATGCCGGCAGTGTGCCGATCGGTCGGGTGATCGGTGCCCGCACCGCCTACATCCTCGACGAGGACCTGGCCCTGCTGCCACAAGGTGGCATCGGTGAGTTGTATGTAGGCGGCGCGGGCCTGGCCCAGGGCTACCACGACCGCCCAGGGCTGAGCGCCGAGCGCTTCGTCGCCGACCCGTTCAGCCACGACGGTGGCCGCCTGTACCGCACCGGCGATCTGGTGCGCCTGCGCACGGATGGGCTGGTGGAGTATGTCGGCCGTGCCGATCAGCAGGTGAAGATCCGCGGCTTCCGCATTGAGCTGGGCGAGATCGAAAGCCGCCTTCAGGAGCATGTCGATGTCGAGGAGGCCGTAGTGCTGGCCCTCGACCTGCCGGGTGGCAAGCAACTGGTGGGTTACCTGGTCTGCCCGCAGGCCAACGGCAATCCGCAGGCACAGGCCGCGCTGCGTGAAGCGGTCAAGGCCGACGCCCGCCTGCACCTGCCGGACTACATGGTGCCGGCACACCTGGTGTTGCTTGCACGCCTGCCGCTGATGGGCAACGGCAAGCTCGACCGCCGCGCGCTACCGGCCCCGGACCTGGAGCAGGCGCGCCAGCATTACCAGGCCCCGGCCAACGAACTGGAAGCCCAGCTGGCGCAGGTCTGGCGCGAAGTGCTCAACGTCTCGCGCATCGGTGTGCAAGACAACTTCTTCGAACTGGGCGGCGACTCGATCCTGTCGATCCAGGTGGTCAGCCGTGCCCGTCAGTTGGGGCTGCAGTTCACCCCACGTGATCTGTTCCAGCACCAGACCATCCAGACCCTGGCCGCCGTGGTCACTCGCAGTGAGGCGCCTGGCGATATCGAACAAGGCCAGCGCCAGGGGCGCACCGGCCTGACACCGATCCAGCACTGGTTCTTCGACAGCGAAGTGCCGCAGCCGCAGCACTGGAACCAGGCTGTCCTTCTACAGGTGCTTCAGCCCTTGCAAACCGAGGCGCTGGAGCAGGCTTTGAACGTGCTGGTGGCGCATCACGACAGCCTGCGCCTGCACTTCGAGCAACACAATGGACGTTGGCAGGGCAGCTATGGCCAGCCAGCGGCCCAGCCGCTGCTGTGGACGGCCACGGTCGCCGACTTCGATGAGTGCCAGGCGCTCTACACCGATGTACAACGCAGCCTCGACCTGGCACAGGGGCCGCTGCTGCGTGCGCTGCTGGTGACCGACGGGCAGGGCGCGCAACGGCTGTTGCTGGCGATCCACCACCTGGTGGTCGACGGTGTGTCCTGGCGTGTGTTGCTGGAAGACTTGCAGGCGCTGTATCGCGGCGAAACCCTCGCGGCCAAGACCCACGCCATGGGCGACTGGGCCGCACGCCTGGCCAGCTATGCCGGCAGCGACTCGCTGCGTGACGAGTTGGCTTGGTGGGAAGGCCAGCTGGGCAGCGCCCGCCATGAACTGCCGTGCGATCACCCGCAAGGCGAGAACCTGAATCGCCATGCGCGCAGCGTGGCGATCGAACTGGATGTGGAGCAGACCCGTCAGTTGCTGCAACAGGCCCCGGCGGCCTATCACACCCAGGTCAACGACCTGCTGCTGACCGCCCTGGCCCGTACACTGTGCCGCTGGAGCGGCGGTGAACAGGTGCTGGTGCAGTTGGAAGGCCACGGCCGTGACGGGCTGTTCGAGGACATGGATCTGACCCGCAGCGTCGGCTGGTTCACCAATGCCTACCCGCTGAGCCTGAACCCCGCCGTGGGCGAGGACGAGGCCGCTCGCGCGGCGTCGATCAAACGCATCAAGGAGCAACTGCGCCAGGTGCCGCATAAAGGGCAGGGTTATGGCGTGCTGCGCTACCTGGCCGATGACGCCGACCGTGAGCGCATGGCCGCGCTGCCCCAGGCGCGCATCACCTTCAACTACCTCGGTCAGTTCGACCAGCAGTTCGACGCGGCCGCGCTGTTCCAGCCGCTCGACGCGCCGGCCGGCCTGGCCCATGACCTGGATGCGCCGCTGCCCAACTGGCTCAGCGTCGACGGCCAGGTATACGGCGGCGCCCTGCAACTGCGCTGGAGCTTCAGCGCCGAGCGCTACGATGAGGCGACCATCGCCCAGTTGGCGGAGGCCTACCGTCAGGAACTGTTGGCCCTGGTCGCCCACTGCCTGGCGGATGGCAACGGCAGCTTCACGCCGTCGGACTTCCCGCTGGCACAACTGACCCAGGAGCAGATCGACACGCTGCCGGTGCCGGCTGCCGAGATCGAGGACGTCTACCCGCTGACGCCGATGCAGGAAGGCCTGCTGCTGCACACCTTGCTGGAGCCGGGCACCGGCCTGTACTACATGCAGGATCGCTACCGCATCAACAGCGCCCTGGACCCGGAGCGCTTCGCCCAGGCCTGGCAGGCGGTGGTGGCGCGCCACGAAGCCTTGCGCGCCTCATTCAGCTGGAACGCCGGCGAAGCGATGCTGCAGATCATCCACAAGCCGGGCCACACACCGGTGGACTACCAGGACTGGCGCGGCCTCGACGAGGCGAACCAGGAGGCGCGCCTGCAAGCCCTGCACAAGCAGGAACGCGAGGCCGGTTTCGAGCTGCTGCGCGAGGCGCCGTTCCACTTGCGCCTGGTGCGGGTGGACGATGCCCGCTACTGGTTCATGATGAGCAACCACCACATCCTTATCGATGCCTGGTGCCGTTCGCTGCTGATGAACGACTTCTTCGAGCTCTATCAGGCCCTCGGCGAAGGCCGCCAGGCGCAATTGCCGGTACCGCCGCGCTACCGCGACTACATCGGTTGGCTGCAACGCCAGGACCTGGCCGAGGCGCGCCAGTGGTGGCAGGACAACCTGGCCGGCTTCGAACGCGCCACGGCGATCCCCAGCGATCGCCCGTTGCGCCATGACCATGCCGGCGACAGCATGGTGGTCGGCGACTGCTACACCCGCCTCGACGTCGCCGAGGGTGCCCGCCTGCGCGAACTGGCCCAGGCTCACCAGCTGACCGTCAACACCTTCGCCCAGGCGGCCTGGGCCCTGACCCTGGCACGCTACAGCGGCGAGCGCGACGTGGTGTTCGGCGTCACCGTGGCCGGGCGCCCGGTGAGCCTGCCGCAGATGCAGCGCACGGTCGGCCTGTTCATCAACAGCATCGCCCTGCGCGTGCAGTTGCCACAGCCCGGCGAGCGCGCCAGCGTGCGCCAGTGGCTGCAAGGCCTGCTGGACCGCAACATGCAACTGCGCGAATACGAGTACCTGCCGCTGGTGGCCATCCAGGAATGCAGCGAGCTGCCCAAGGGGCAGCCGCTGTTCGACAGCCTGTTCGTGTTCGAGAACGCCCCGGTGGAAACCGCCGTGCTCGACCACGCCCAGCACCTGAACGCCAGCTCCGACTCGGGCCGCACCCACACCAATTTCCCGCTGACCGCGGTGTGCTACCCGGGCGACGACCTGGGCCTGCACCTGTCGTTCGACCAGCGCTACTTCGACTACCCGACCGTCGAACGCCTGCTGGCCGAGTTCAAGCGCCTGCTGCTGGCGCTGGTCGAGGGCTTCGAAGGGGAGGTGGGCGAGTTGCCGCTGTTGGGCACCGACGAGCAGCGTTTCCTGCTCGATGATTGCAACCGCACCGAGCATGCCTATGCGCTGGAGCAGAGCTACGTCGAGCTGTTCGAGGCGCGGGTGGCCGCCCATCCGCAACGCACCGTCGCCCGTTGCCTGGACGGTGCGTTCGACTATGCCGGGCTGAACCTGGCCGCCAACCGCCTGGGCCATGCCCTGGTTGCGGCAGGCGTGGCCGTCGACCAGCCGGTGGCGCTGCTGGCCGAGCGCGGCCTGGCGTTGCTGGGCATGATCGTCGGCAGCTTCAAGGCCGGCGCCGGTTACCTGCCGCTGGATCCGGACCTGCCGTCGGCGCGCCTGCAACGCATCGTCGAGCTCAGCCGCACGCCGGTGCTGGTGTGCAGCGCCGCCTGCGCCGAGCAGGCACGTCTGCTGCTCGATGAAGTGGCGGGGGCCGTGCGGCCCAGGTTGCTGGTGTGGGAGGAAGTGCAGGCGAGCAACGTCGCCAGCCACAACCCAGGCATTCACAGCGGGCCGGACAACCTCGCCTACGTGATCTACACCTCAGGTTCCACCGGCTTGCCCAAAGGTGTGATGGTCGAACAACGCGGCATGCTCAACAACCAGCTGAGCAAGGTGCCGTACCTGGCGCTGGATGAGCAGGATGTGATTGCCCAGACTGCCTCGCAGAGCTTCGACATCTCGGTGTGGCAGTTCCTCGCCGCGCCGCTGTTCGGGGCCAAGGTGGAGATCGTGCCGAACGCCATCGCCCATGACCCGCAGGGCTTGCTGGCCCACGTGCAGGCCACCGGCATCACCGTGCTGGAAAGCGTGCCGTCGCTGATCCAGGGCATGCTGGCCAACGACCACCAGGCCCTCGACGGCCTGCGCTGGATGCTGCCGACCGGCGAGGCGATGCCACCGGAGCTTGCCGCGCAATGGCTGCAGCGTTATCCGGCCATCGGCCTGGTCAACGCCTATGGCCCGGCGGAGTGTTCGGACGACGTGGCGTTCTTCCGCGTGGACCTTGAGTCGACCCAGGGCAGCTACCTGCCGATAGGGACGCCGACCGACAACAATCGCCTTTACCTGCTGGGCGAGGACCAGACCCTGGTGCCGTTGGGTGCGGTGGGTGAGTTGTGTGTTGCCGGCACCGGCGTGGGCCGAGGCTATGTCGGTGATCCGGTACGCACGGCGCAGGCCTTCATCCCGCATCCTTATGGAGCACCGGGTGAGCGTCTGTACCGCACCGGCGACCTGGCTCGCCGCCGCGCGGATGGCGTGTTGGAGTATGTCGGCCGCATCGACCACCAGGTGAAGATCCGCGGCTACCGCATCGAGCTGGGCGAGATCGAGGCACGCCTGCACGAGCAACCGGAGCTGCGCGATGCCGCCGTGGGCGTGCAGGAGGGCAGCAACGGCAAGCACCTGGTCGGCTACCTGGTGGCGCACCAGGGTGTCGCAACCGACGCCGCGCTGCTCGACCAGCTCAAGCAACGCCTGCGTGCCGAACTGCCGGAATACATGGTGCCGCTGCACTGGGGCTGGTTCGACAGCCTGCCGCACAACGCCAACGGCAAGCTCGACCGCAAGGCGTTGCCGGCCATCGACATCGGTGGCCAGCACAGCCAGGATTACCTGGCGCCGCGCAACGAGCTGGAGGAGACCCTCGCCGGGATCTGGGCCGATGTGCTCAAGGCCGAGCGGGTGGGGGTGCGCGACAACTTCTTCGAACTGGGCGGGCATTCGCTGCTGGCCACGCAGATCGCCTCGCGGGTGCAGAAGACGCTGCAGCTGAACGTGCCGCTGCGGGCGATGTTCGAGTGCAGCACGGTGGAGGAGTTGGCGACGTACGTGCAGGGGCTGCAGGGCAGTGTGCTGGACGATGACAAGGTTGATCGATTGAGTGACCTGATGGCGGAGCTGGAGGCGCTCTGACGGGTTCGCCGGCAAGCCGGCTCCTACGGGTATCGCATCCCCTGTAGGAGCCGGCTTGCCGGCGAAAGGGCCCGAACAGGTTCAGCGCTTGCCGAGAATCTTCCCGAGCATCTCCGGCCGCGGCGCCCCTTGCTGGCTCTGCAATTGGCCCTTCTCATCCTGGTAGAAGATCGCCGGCGTCGCCGCCAGCCCCAGCTCTTCCATCAGCGCCATGTTGCCTTCGAGTTTCTTCTGCACCGCCTCGGGCACGTTCTCCAGTGCTTTGAGCGTACTGGCCTTGCCGGCTTTCTCATGCACCTGCAACGCCTTGGCCGGGTCCTTGGCGGCCAGCAGGGCGGCGGACTTGCCCGGGCTGTCCTCGCGGATGATGCCGACCATGATGTGGCGCAATTGCACCTTGCCCGACTCCACCCACGGCCGCGCCTGTTCCCAGAACATGTTGCAGTACGGGCAGTTGGGGTCGCTGAACAGGTAGACGATGCGCGGCGCGTCGGCCTTGCCGTCCTGGATCCAGGCGGTCTTTTCCATCTTCGCCCAGATCGCCTTGCTCATGGGCGCGTACACCAGCTTCTCCAGTGGCTCGGCGCTGAGGTCCTTGCCCTGCTCGTCGAACAGGCTGCCCACCAGTACATGCTTGCCGTCGGGTGTCAGGTACAGGGCGATGCCGTTGTTGTGGTACTCGGCGGCATAGCCGCGCAGGCCGTTGGGGGCGTCGAAGCCGCCCTTGATCACGGCGCCCTTGGCCTGCAGTTGCTGGATCGGCTTGGGCAGCTCTTCTGCGTGCAGCGCGGGGGCGGCGAGCAGGGCGAGGGTCAGGGGCAGCAGCGCATTCAATCGCATGTCAGTTTCCTTGTGGGGCGGGCGCGTCGGCGCGCTCGAAGGGTTCCAGGGCGTGGCGCAGGCTGGCGCGCGACAGTTCGCCCAGGTGGCTGCCGACCAGCCGGCCATCGGCGTTGTAGAACAGGGTGGTGGGCAGGGCCATGGAGCCGACCCGGCGGGCCAGCTCGCCGGTGCCGTCGAACAGCACATGGGACAGCATCAGGCCGGTGGTGGCCATGAAGGTGCTGACGTTTTCCGGGGTCTCGCCCTGGTTGACGAACAGGAAGGTCACGTGGGGGTAGTCGTCCTCGGCCTGTTGCAGCACCGGCATCTCGCGGCGGCAGGGGGGGCACCAGGTGGCCCAGATGTTGATCACCAGCGGCTTGCCACGGTAGTCGTGCAGGGCCACGGCCTGGCCGCGGCTGTCGTGCAGGGTCATCTGCGGCAGCTCGGTGCCCTTGCTGTAGAGGTGGCTGGCCAGGCTGCCGAGCCCCCAGAACAGCGCGCCGCTGAACAACGCCCAGCCCAGTGGCCGGCGCAGGCCTGGGCGTCGCCAGCCTTGCCATACCGTGCCCAGCGCCACGCCCAGCAGGCCGCCCCAGAGCAGGAAGCCGCCATCGCGGATATCGATGACCTGCAGCGGGTCGTCGCGGTACATCGGCCAGTAGGCCAGGACGAAACCCAGGCGGGCGAACAGCAGGCCCAGCAGGAACAGGTTGAACAGCGCCGACTCGGGGTTTTCGCCGCCGCGCCGGGCCACGCGCCAGCCCACCAGGCTGGCGATCCCCAGGGCCGCGAGCAGCAGCAGGTGGTTCAGGGCCATGGTCAATGGCCCGAGGGTGACGGTCAGCATCAGCCTTGGCTCCTGGTCTGGGCCCAGTGCTTCAGGAAACCGGCGGCGTCGACTTCGCCGGTGATGCGCTGGGCACGGCGCTCATCGCCCTCGGGGCCGATCCAGATCAGGCTGGGCGGGCCGGGGACCTGGTAGCGTTGCAGCAGTTCGCGGCTGGCCGGTGTATCGGCGGTCACGTCCAGGCGCACCAGGTGAACGCCGGCCAGGCTGGCGAGTACGTCAGGGCGGGCGAATACCTGCTTTTCCATCACCTTGCACGACACGCACCAGTCGGCATAGTAGTCCAGCATCACCCACTGGCCACGGGCCTTGGCGGCATCGAGCTCGCGTTGCAGGTCGGCGGGCGCGTTGACGGTGACGAAGGCATCGTGGGCATCGACCCTTGCCGGGCTGCCAGCTTGGCCGGTGAATGGCTGCAGCGGCTGCCACAGGTCATTGCCACCGGCCGCGGCGCCGACCAGCAGCAGGCCCCCCCACAATGCACCCAGCAGCGGCACCGCGCGCAGGGCCGGCAATGCGTGCAGGGCCGGCCAGGTCGCCCAGCCCAGGGCGATCAGCCAGCCCCCGGCCAGGGCCAGCAGCAGCGGTTCGGGCAGCAGGGTGCGCACCGTGTACAGGGCCATGGCCAGGAACACGAAGCCGAACACCCCCTTGACCCGGTTCATCCAGGCGCCTGGGCGTGGCAGGTAACGGTTGCCCAGGGTGACCAGCAACAGCAGTGGCACGCCCATGCCCAGCCCCAGGCTGAACAGCACCAGTGCGCCTTGCAGCATGTCGCCGCTCTGGGCGATGTAGAGCAGGGCGCCGGCCAGCGGGGCGGTCATGCAGGGGCCGAGCAGCAGGCCCGACAGGGCGCCGAGCAGCGCCGCGCCATACAGGTTGCCGCCGCGGGTGCCTTGCCCGGCGCGGTCCAGGCGGTCACGCAGGGCGGCGGGCAGTTGCAGTTCGAAGGCACCGAACATCGGCAGGGCGAGCAGCACGAACAGCGCCGCCAGGCTGCCCAGCAGCCAGGGTTGCTGCAACCAGGCCTGCAGGCTGGCGCCCAGCAGTGCGGCGACCACCCCCAGGGCGGCGTATACCAGGGCCATGCTCAGTACGTAGACCCCGGCCAGCAGCCAGCCGCGCCGGGCGCTGGCGCCGTTGCCCAAGACCAGCCCGGCGAGGATCGGCAACATGGGCAGCGAGCAGGGGGTGAAGGCCAGCAGCAGGCCCAGGCCAAAGAACGCCAGCAGGCTCCAGGCCAGGGTGGACTGTTGCAGGCCGCTGGCCAGGGCCTGGTCGCTGGCCTGAGCCGTGCCCGCTGCCTGCGCCGCGCCGCCAAGCGGGATGGCTGTGGTCTGCGGGGGGTAGCACAGGCCGGCATCGGCGCAGCCCTGCCAGCCCAGGCGCAGCTCGCCACTGGCGCTGGCTGGCAGCAGCAGTTCGAGCTGCTCGCGGTAGACCGCGCTGTCGCCGAAGAACTCGTCATGGTGGTTGAGGGCCGGAGGCAGCGCGGGGTGCTGGTCGGTAGGCAGGCCATCGAACTTAAGGCGTTTTTGATAGAGGTAGTAGCCGTCCTTGATCTGGAAGTGCAGGCGCATCTGGCCGTCGGGCAGGCGGTCGTGGGTGAGCACGAAGGCCTGGTCGACCGGCAGGAAGTCCGGCTTGACGGCGAAGGGATTGGCCTGGAGCGGGCCGGCGAGCAGGAATGTCAGGAACAGCAGGAGCACACGCATGTCGAGGCCTTGGCAGCGCTTTGAAGGGGACCATGCTGGATGTGGTTCATTAACCCAAGGTTAACCCGGTCCTACGGAACGGTGTTTTCTGGGGCTTTGGGTGCCCGGTAATGGACCGCGGGGGGCGGACAGGTGCCTGTCCCGGGATTTGCAGTGTTCTCGAGATCGAGCGCCGCCTGCGCGGCGCATCGCGGATAAATCCGCTCCTACAGTTTGTTGCAACGTGCCTATGCCTGATAGGCCATGGTTGTTCGCTTTGTTGGCACGACGCGATTTTTCGGGCCGCTGCACCTGTGTAGGAGCGGATTCATCCGCGATGCGCCGCTCGGTCTCATGGGCACTGCAACTCCAACGACGAACAACTCGAAAGCGCAACCCCCACTTGATACCGTCACAAAGCAGGCGTACCGTTCCTCACATGTGAGAAAAGGATACCCTCGATGGCAGGCAAGAAAAGCTCCACCGACTATATGCGAGACATGCGCGCCCGGCTCAAGGCCGCAGGCTACGTCAAGCGCGAGTTGTGGATCCTGCCCGAGCACGCCGCCGCCCTGCGCGGCATCGAGAAGGCATTACGCCAGCCCCACGGGGGCAAACAGGTCAGAACGGAGGATTTCATGACCGAGCACAGCAACTGGACGATCGATACGCTGCACAGCGCCCTGCGCGAGTTGGACGAAGTGCGTACAGGCGCGATCGGCCTGTCCCTGCAGCAGGGTGCCGAGCCCAGCCTGAAACTGGAGATACACGAGCTGGATGGCCTGCCGCTCTACATCGCCGTGGCCGGTGAGCAGATCCTGGTCGACACGCTGCTGGTAGCGGCGAGCCAGGTCAAGGACCGCGCCGCGTTCAACGACGCCGTGCTGCGTACCCGAGACGTGTTCCCGCTGTCGTCGATCGGGCTGCACACGCTGCCTTCGGGCGAGTCGGTGTACACCATGTTCGGCGCCCTGAGCGCGGCCTCGTCGCTGGACAACATCGTCCAGGAAATCCAGACCCTGGCGGAAAACGTCATCACCGCCGCTGACGATTTCGACGTTTACTTCACCCACTGATTTTCCGGAGATTTCCCATGAGCCTGTTGAAAAAGATCGTCACCGCCCTGCGTGGTGGCGCTTCGGAAGTCGGTGAGGCAATCGTCGACTCCCAAGCCCTGCGCATCCTCGACCAGGAGATCCGCGACGCCGACAACAACCTGATCGACGCACGCAACCAGCTGGTCAAGATCATGGCCAAGCACAAGACCGCGCAGCAGCGCATCGAAGAGTTCAACAAGACCATCGGCGACTGGGAGCAGAAAGCCATCGCCGCCCTGGACAAGGGCGAAGAGGGCCTGGCCCACGAATGCGCCGCGCGCATCGCCGACCTGACCAACCAGCGCGACTCCGAACAGGCGCTGGCCGACCAGTTCGGCGCTTCGGTGAAAACCCTGTCCGACACGGTCAACAAGACCGAAGGCCAGATCAAGGGCCTTAAGCAGCAGGTCGACCTGATCAAGGCCCGCGAAAGCGTGCAGCGCGCCCAGGTCAGCGCGGCCTCGGCCACCGGTGGTGCCAACGGCAGCCTGGAAACGGCGGTGGGTTCGCTGGATCGCATCAAGAAGCGCCAGAGCGAGCGCGCCGCCGAACTGGAAGCCGCGGCAGAGTTGGCGGGCAAGGCCGATGGCAGCGACCTGGAGGCGCGCCTGAAGGCCGCTGGCATTGGTGGCAGCAACAGTGGTGCCGACGATGTGCTGGCGCGTTTGAAGGCCAAGGCGGCGAAGCCGGAGTGATCAAGGGTGAGTGAGGCCAGCAGTGTTGTGCTGGCTGCACTGGCCTGTTCGCCGGCAAAGCCGGCTCCTACAGGTACCGCGCCGATCTTTGGGACAGCGCTGCACCTGTAGGAGCCGGCTTGCCGGCGAACAGCAGGCCACACCATTGGCGCGGCCAATGAAAACCAGTATCGTGGCGCCCCCGCCAAAGGACTGCCGCGACCCCCAAGGGATGCTTCATGTCGCCCTCACCCCACAGGCCCTGCCTGTTCGCGTCACCTCTGGCCTGCGTCCACGCTCCGTCACAACCTCACCAAGGAGACACCCCGTGGGTTGGTTGAAACGCTTCATGGGCTTCGAGGCGCCCAAGCCCGCAGCCACTTCCGCCAAAGCCTCCGGCAACCTGCCGTTCGGCCTGGCCAGCGGCCGCCTGATCAAGCTCGACAGCTCGCTCAAGCTGCTGCTCGACGGCCACAGCGAACTGCAAGTCCCCGACCAGGAAGTGGTCTGGGCCGTCGGTGAGGTCGACCTCGGCCAATCGATGCGCCTGGCGCGCTTCTACATGGAAGACGAGGACTACTGGCTGCAGGTGGTGATGAACGGCGCGTCGGCCGACGATGTACGCGACATCATCCTGTTCGGCTACTACAGCGCGGTGCCCATCAATAGCGACGCGGAACTCAAGCGCCTGGTCGGCCCGGAATCGAGCATCGGCCTGCCGTACTACGAGCACGAAGGCTACGAATTCGTTCGCCAGTGGGGCAGCGAGGAAGGGCAGACCGAACTGACGCCGATCAGCGAGTGGGTCACCAGCCCCGAAACCAGCTATCGCATCCAGCACTTGTCCATGCTGTATGCCCGCGAGACCGGCCTGACCGATCGCCGCGAATTCCTCCTGCTGTCGGTGGAGGAAGACGAAGAAGGAAATGTCAGCCTCACCACCTCGGTGGGCGTCACCCTGCAATCAACGGACTTTCACGTCATCTGACAAGGATTCACCATGCTCGAAGCACTTCGCATGTCGCTCAACGCCGAGGCGGTAATCGGCTTCATTCTCTACATCAGCGTGGCGCTGGTGCTGTTCTGGGTGTTCCAGTTCATCTACACCCACCTCACCCCGCACCGCGAGTTCGCCCTGATTCGCGACAACAACAGTGCCGCGGCCATCGCCCTGGGTGGCGCGTTGATCGGCTTCTCGCTGCCGGCCAGCAACATCATCGCCTACAGCGTCAGCCTGCTCGACTTCGTGGTCTGGGTGGTGATCGCCGCAGCAGTCCAACTGCTGGCCTTCGGCATCACCAGCCTGGTGCTCAAGGGCCTGGCCAACCGTATCGCCAAAGGCGAGATGGCCGCCGCGATCTACGCCGCCACCGTGGCGATCAGCGTGGGCTTCCTCAACTCGGCCTGCATGACCCCGTCGGTCTGACTCGTTCGCGCGCAAGGAGCCCTTCATGAGACGCAGTTCCGTCAAGCTGGTATTGGCCAGCTCCCTGCCGCTGGCGCTCAGCGCATGCAGCGCGCCAGAGGAAACCTACACGGTCAGCAAGCGCACCAACTACACCACCGTGCAGGCTTGTGTCGACGACAAGGTAGCGGTGGATGTGTGTTCCGACGCCTACATGCAGGCGCTGGCCGACCACCGCCGTATCGCCCCCACCTATGGCGACAAGGCAGCCTGCGAGGCCGATTTCGTGCCGGACTATTGCCAAGTGACCAGCGATGGCCGCTACATGCCGCGCCTGGGTGGCTTCGAGTTGGCGGTGTCGGGCGAAGTCAGTCAATCGCAGGTCGACGCGGCTCGCGCCCAGATCGAGAACAGTGGCCAGGGTGGCAGCGGTGGCAGCAATGTCAACGGCCTGCTCACTGGCCTGCTGCTGGGGCAGGTGCTCAGCGGCGGCAACCGCCAGTACTACTCGCAGCCGGTCTACCAGTACCGTGACAGCCGTGGCGACTACCGTAACTCGACGCTGGGGCAGCAGGTTGACCAGGGCAAGCGTTTCGAGCGCTCCGACCAGGCCCAGAGCAGTGGCACCGGCAGCTACACCTACTCAGGTGGTTCTTCCAACCGCAACTACACCTCGAAGTCTTCCACCCGCTCCAGCGTCTCTTCGTCGACCTCCCGTGGCGGCTTCGGCAGCCAGGCCACCGCGCGCAGCGGCTGGGGCGGCAAGAGCAGCGGCGGCTTCAGTTTCGGCGGTTGACCATGCGCAGGATCAGCATCGAAGAGCGCCCGGACTGGCGCGCCACCGCCGAACGCGAGGGCTTCGCCTTCCATACCATCGACGGCGAGCGCTACTGGGACGAGCGCGGCTACTACCAGTTCAGTGAAGCCCAGGTCAGCCGCGACCTGGAAGCGCCGACCCAGGAGCTGCACGCCATGTGCCTGGACGCGGTCGAGCGGATCGTCGACAGCGAGGCATTGATGACGCGCCTGGCCATCCCGCCGGCGTTCTTCGACCTGGTGCGCCGTTCGTGGAAGGAAGGCCAGCGCCACCTGTATGGTCGCTTCGACTTCAGCTATGACGGCAGCGGCCCGGCCAAGCTGATCGAGGCCAACTACGACACGCCGACCTCGCTCTACGAGGCGGCGGCGTTCCAGTTGATCTGGCTGGAAGAGCAGATCCAGCGCGGTGTGCTGCCGCCGCACGCCAGCCAGTTCAACACCCTGGCCGAGGACCTGGTGAAAGCGTTCGCGGCATTCGAGCGCGAAAGCCTGTTCTATTTCTCTGCCATTGGCGGCTCGGCGGAAGACCGTGGCACCACCGACTTCCTGCGCAAGATGGCCGGGCATGTAGGTATCAGTACCCGGCACATCGATCTGGAAGATATCGGCCTGGACGGTGCGGGGCGCTTCGTCGACCTGGAAGGCCAGCCGATCCCGCGGTTGTTCAAGCTGCATGCCTGGGAGCACATCTTCCATGAGGACTTCGGCCGCGCCATCGCCGGGAGTGGCACCCAGTTCATCGAGCCGGCCTGGAAGTCGCTGATCTCCAACAAGGGCATCCTGCCGTTGTTGTGGGAGTGGCATGAGGGGCATCCGAACCTGCTGCCGGCGTACCTCGATCAGAATCCGCGCAGCCCGGTACCCAAGGGCTGGGTGCGCAAGCCGTACTTCTCCCGCGAGGGGGCCAACGTCGACATCCGCACGCCCGACGACCAGCGGGTGTTCGAGGATGGGCCCTACGACGACGCACCCTACATCCTCCAGGCGTTCGCGCCACTGCCGAAGTTCGGCGACAGCTACACCCTGATCGGTTCGTGGGTGATCGGCGACCTGGCCTCGGGCATCGGCATTCGCGAGGACGATTCGTTGATCACCAAGGACAGCTCGCGTTTCCTGCCCCACGTGGTGCTGGACTGAGGGCGTGGCAGACGTTGGCGGCAATCGCTGGTAGCATCTGGCTACCATTGCTTTGCAGTATTGCCTCACACAAGGAGTGTTGGATGTTCAAGCAACTCGCGATTGCATGTTTTGCCCTGGCCGTGGCCACTGGCGCCTCGGCCCAGGCCCAGCCGAAACTGTTCAAGGACTATGCCTACGATTCGCCCCAGAGCGCCTACACCCAGGCTCAGGGTTTCGAGGATTGCAGCGACTGGGTGGGCAAGCCGGCGTTGTGCCGGGACGGCGCGAGCTTCCTGGGCGAGGATTTCAGCGAGGCGCTGATCTTCACCGATGGCAAGCTGCGCATGGTGACGTTGTACACGCCTGAAACCGATGGTTTGGTGGACAAGGTCGTCACGGCGATGGGCAAGTCGTTCGTCATGACCATCTTCGCCGATGGCAAGACCGAAATGGACCTGATCAAGCTGTCCCGCAGCGCGAAGAACCGTGAAGAGGTGGTCAACACCCTGACGAGTTTCCAGTCCGAGGCCGTTGCCAGTGGCAACTACTCGGCGACCTTCATCGAAAGCTTCGAGTTGCCGAAGAAGAAGCCGACTGATGTCATCCAGCTGATGATGGCCGCTCCGGAGAACGTGCGGATCGCCCAGTTGCAGGTGATGGCTGATGCAGATGATGAGTCCACGGTGATGGTGCGGTTCGCCTATCCGAAGCTGGACAGCAAGGCTGCGGCCAAGCAGGTCAAGGCGGCCGACGAGGCGTTCTGAGCGTCGGCAAGATCACTCCTGGTTCATTGATCCGGAACTACCTTTGCGGGAGCGGGCTTGACCCGTGATGGTGCTCAACCAGCCTACACATGAACCAGATCTTCAGATCCAACCTGCAGGAGCCGGCTTGAACTGGCGAAGGCCGGCCTCCGCAGGAAGGCAGCTACCCCCTGTTTGCCTGAGGAAGCGCTCTGGGCGCCTTCGCAGCTGTCCGACATTTCTACTTCGTTAGCGCCCACCCATAGGGCGTTGCTCCTGGGCTGCGCCCCAAGTGGATGCCAGATAAAAAAAATGACAGTTCTTGGTATCACGCACCCTATGAATAAGGGAGGCTGGTTTTATTGAAACCACCGAGGCCTGATCATGTTTAACCCCATTCGCAGCAACGCCAGCAGCACCACCGCCCTCTGTTTCAACGATTTGAAAAGCGCCTTCGCTTCAATCGAAGCCCTCAGTCGCGATTTCGAGCATATCGCGGATTTCGACGAAGAACCTGAGAAGGCGCTGGTCTACTTGGATAAAAAGGCTGCCGAGCTATCCAAGGATACATGGATTCAGAAAATAATAAATTGCGTGACGTCTCAACAAAGCAAGAGCGGATTTATCAAGGCTGTATTGATCGCATTGGTGCTTAGCAAGCGGGAACAACTTTTGGGAGGAGAGCGGGAAGCGCTTCTAGGTAGCATGAAGACGATCTTGGAGAACGTGCCAAAAGACACGCTGAAGGACATCGAAATCCATTGTGCTGATAACGGAAAGATGCTCCGGATTAATGTTGGCAAGCATAATCTCGAATTTGGAAGCCAAGTGCTTGATCTGTCGGATTGTGTGGCTCCAGAGTTCGCAGAGCTTTACAAGAGCTTTAAAGATACTGTTGAGGAGATTGAATATGGTGTGCCAGTTGTCAATCATCGTTCGAGCGCCTCAGCCCCGCCTTCGCGCCTCTCTGTGATTCTGGAGGAAGTATCTGAAGGCTCCCGTGCCCAGGCTGAGGGAAAAGATGTACCTACGAAAAGAATGCCGCCCACAGTTCGTACTGAAACATCAATCGATTCTGAACATCCAAATGAATTGCCGAGCATACATGATTCTCAGGATGGCTTGAAACGCCAAAAAATAGAGTTCGCTCAGGATATGGCAGGTCTTAGAATCTTTAAACAAGAAATTACTGAGGAAGCCCTGCGATCCCTGCGAGCTCTGAAGCCTTCCGATTCGACTGTGAGCATGGAGAGTGAAAATAGCACCGCGACGTCACCGGGCGGTGTAGTGAGAACATCTGTTCAGCCAGCAACGCCCCCAGCAGCCAGCAAAAGTACCAATGCCCAAGAGGCCTTCGTAGAGATAAAACACGCACTGCCGGGGGTTACATTTGGGCGTGTCTCATCGGACCAAGCTGAGTATTTGAAGGTCATTGGAAATGAGGGGGACTGGAAGTCCATGTACAAGGCGCTCGGTACAAATCTGACTAGCAGAAAAGATTTTACGCCGGACAGAGAACTTGAGGGCCTAATCAAAAGGATTAGCGTCAAAAAAACAAGTGCACCGAAAGCTGAAAGCTATGAAGTATTGCTTTCAATGCACCCGGACATTAAGGGTGTGTACATAAAAATCACTAAAGAGGCTGCGGAGAGTCTATTAATTTCCGCTGGGAGAAAATAGATTCTTCACGAAGCCCTGTAAAAACAGAAGCAAGCGTGCTGTTTTGTGGGCTGATGCTCGTACGCGCCAATAAGTGCCCCAAGCGCTTAATGGCGCGGCCGAAGCCAACCCCGCTGCTCGTGCCGGCATATAGCTACGTAGACGCAACCGGCCCGATTTCGCAGGCCGGTCACTTCGTCCACTTGGTCATCGCGCCATGCATGCAGGCCAAGAGCCCATGACCAGCGACGAGTAGCCTGCCATGGTGAAGAAGCGTCGCGCCGGGGCTACTTCGCAAGCACTCCGTAAACCCCCCGCCTTTTCAAAGATGGAGCGTAAGCGATACACGGGGCACGCGGCTCCACGGCAGAAGGGCTTCGTAGTCAACTGCGGGTCTGCTGTTCCTGCAGTGGAACTGTTTGCTCATGTTGGTTTTTTATTTCTTTCGGGTTGTGATTTTGGACACAAGCAGGCAAGGGTCGGTTTCAGGACGCGCCGGGTCGCCCGCGCACATCCAACCCGCGCCAGACCTGCCATGCTTTCAGGATGCCCACGGACCGAGTGCGCCAAGACACACGGCCACGGACAAGGAGGGTGCCCGGCCCACGCCACCGTGACGTGGCCGGTGCGCCGCAGCTGAACACCGCCGGACACCTGCCCGCCACTCGGGCCGCTCCGGGCTGACGAGGTTTGCTGTATGCCTGACGACTCGAACCACCTGCCCCTGATCCAGCGCGTCCTGGCGCGCGAGAAGCACACCCCCGGCGCTTTGTTGCCGATCCTCCACGCTGTCCAGGCCGGCATCGGCCATATCCCGGACGCCGCCGTCGGCGAAATCGCCCATGCCCTCAACCTCAGCCTGGCCGAGGTGCGCGGGGTGATCAGCTTCTACCACGATTTTCGCACCACGCCACCGGCCCGCCACACCCTGCGCCTGTGCCGCGCTGAGTCGTGCCAGAGCCGCGGCGCCGAGGCGCTGGCCGCGCAGTTGCGCGAGCAGTTGGGGCTGGATGATCACGGCACCAGCGAAGACGGCGCGTTGAGCCTGAAGCCGGTGTATTGCCTGGGAGCCTGCGCCTGCTCACCCGCCCTGGAGCTCGATGGCCAGTTGCACGCCCGGGTCACGCCGGAGCGCCTGCGGGCACTGGTCGCCGGCTGCCGCGAGGAGGTGAAGGCATGCTGAGCTTGTACATTCCCTGTGATTCGGTGGCGCGTGCGGTCGGTGCGGACGCAGTGGCCGACGCCCTGGTGCTTGAGGCCGAACGCCGTCAGGTACCGTTGCGCATCAAGCGCACCAGTGCCCGTGGCCTGTACTGGCTGGAGCCGTTGCTGGAGCAGGAAACCGAAGCGGGTCGCCTGGGCTTCGGGCCGGTCACCGTCGAGGACATTCCAGGCTTGCTGGACGCGTTGGCCAGCAATCCCGGCAGCCATGCGCTGGCACTGGGGCCGGTTGAGCAGATCCCTTACCTCAAGACCCAGCAACGCTTGCTGTTCGCCCGTGCCGGCATCACCCGGCCGTTGTCGCTGGACGACTACCACGCCAACGGCGGCTTCGAGGGGCTGCGCCAGGCCACACTGATGGAGGGCGACGAGGTGGTCGCCGCCGTGCTCGATTCGGGCCTGCGCGGGCGCGGCGGCGCGGCGTTTCCGGCAGGCATCAAGTGGCGCACCGTGCGCCAGGCCCAGGCCGCGCGCAAGTACGTGGTGTGCAATGCCGACGAAGGCGATTCCGGCACCTTCGCCGACCGCATGCTGATGGAGGGCGACCCGTTCCTGCTGATAGAAGGCATGATCATCGCCGGGCTGGCGGTGGGCGCCAGCCATGGCTACATCTATGTGCGCTCGGAATACCCGGACGCCATCCGCGTGCTGAACGAAGCGATCCTGCTGGCCCGTGAAGCCGGTTACCTGGATGTTGCCGGCAACGGCCTGGCTTTCCACCTGGAGGTGCGGGTGGGGGCGGGGGCCTACATCTGCGGCGAGGAAACCGCGCTGCTCGAGTCGATCGAAGGCAAGCGCGGCATCGTCCGGGCCAAGCCACCGCTGCCCGCGCTGGAGGGGCTGTTCGGCCAGCCGACCCTGGTGCACAACGTGCTTACCCTGGCCTCGGTGCCGATCATCCTGGCCAAGGGGGCTGCCTTCTACCGTGACTTCGGCATGGGGCGTTCGCTGGGGACCTTGCCATTCCAGCTGGCGGGCAATGTCCTTCGCGGTGGGCTGGTGGAGCGCGCCTTTGGCCTCACCTTGCGCGAGTTGGTGGAGGGTTACGGCGGTGGTACCGCCAGCGGCCGGCCGATCAAGGCGGCGCAGGTTGGCGGCCCACTGGGCGCCTGGGTGCCACCCGCGAATTTCGACACGCCGTTGGACTACGAGGCGTTCGCCGCCATGGGCGCGATGCTGGGCCACGGCGGCGTGGTGGTGGCCGACGACACCCTGGACATGGCCGGCATGGCCCGCTTCGCCTTGCAATTCTGTGCCGAGGAGTCTTGCGGCAAGTGTACCCCGTGCCGGATCGGCTCCACCCGTGGCGTGGAGGTGATCGACAGGTTGATCGCCAGCACCGATCCGTCGTATCGACAGCACCAGGCCGGGCTGCTTCGCGACCTGTGCGACACCCTGCAGTACGGCTCGCTGTGCGCCATGGGTGGGATGACCCCGTATCCGGTGGTCAGCGCCCTCGAACACTTCCCCGCCGATTTTGGTTTGGCCACCGCGGAGGCTGAGCAATGATCCATTACTTCGACCCCAGCAACGACATCGACCTCGGCACACCCGCACGTACCAGCGAGACGCAGATAAGCCTGTCCATCGACGGCCGAGCGATCAGCGTGCCGGCCGGTACCTCGGTGATGCGCGCCGCTGCGCTGCTCGGTACCACCATCCCGAAACTGTGTGCCACCGACAGCCTCGAAGCCTTCGGCTCTTGCCGCATGTGCATGGTCGAGATCGACGGCATGCGTGGCTACCCGGCGTCCTGCACCACGCCGGTCACGCAAGGCATGGTGGTGCGCACGCAGACCCCGCGCCTGGCCGATCTGCGGCGCAATGTGATGGAGTTGTACATCTCCGACCACCCGCTGGACTGCCTGACCTGTTCGGCCAACGGCAACTGCGAGTTGCAGACCGTCGCCGGCCAGGTCGGCCTGCGCGAGGTGCGCTATGGCTACGAGGGCGCCAACCACCTGGCCGAACAGAAGGACGTGTCCAACCCGTACTTCGACTACGAGCCCAGCAAGTGCATCGTCTGCAACCGCTGCGTGCGTGCCTGCGAGGATATCCAGGGCACCTTCGCCCTGACCATCACCGGGCGCGGCTTCGATTCGCGGGTGGCGGCGGCCGGCGGCGACAACTTCCTGAACTCCGAATGTGTGTCGTGCGGTGCCTGTGTGCAGGCCTGTCCGACCGCCACCTTGAGCGAGAAGAGTCTTGTGCAGTTGGGCCAGCCCGAACGGGCGGTGATCACCACCTGCGCCTACTGCGGCGTGGGTTGCTCGTTCCGTGCCGAGATGAAAGGCGACCAACTGGTGCGCATGGTCCCGGACAAGCAGGGCGGCGCCAACCACGGCCACGCTTGCGTCAAGGGTCGCTTCGCCTGGGGCTACGCGACTCACCCGGACCGTATCACCAAACCCATGATCCGCAAGCGCCTGCAAGACCCTTGGCAGGAGGTCAGCTGGGAGGAGGCGGTAACCTACGCCGCCAGCGAGTTCCGTCGCATCCAGCTCAAGTACGGGCGCGATTCCATCGGTGGTATCACTTCCAGCCGTTGCACCAACGAAGAGGCGTACCTGGTCCAGAAACTGGTACGCACGGCCTTCCGCAACAACAACGTCGACACCTGCGCGCGGGTTTGCCATTCCCCCACCGGCTATGGCCTGAAACAGACCTTGGGCGAGTCCGCCGGCACCCAGAGTTTCGATTCGGTGATGCAGGCCGACGTGGTGCTGGTGATCGGCGCCAACCCCACCGACGCCCACCCGGTGTTCGGCTCCCAGCTCAAGCGCCGCCTGCGCCAGGGCGCGCGGCTGATCGTCATCGACCCGCGGCGCATCGACCTGGTCGATTCGCCCCATGCCCGCGCCGAGCTGCACCTGCAACTGCGCCCAGGCACCAACGTGGCCATGCTCAACGCCCTGGCCCATGTGATTGTCACCGAAGGCCTGCTCGACCAGCGCTTCATCGATGCCCGCTGCGAAACCGAAGACTTCGCCCGCTGGCGTGACTTCGTTGCCCACCCCGACAACGCCCCGGAAGTGCTTGGCCCAGTGTGCGGCGTGCCCGCCGAGCAGATCCGCGCCGCCGCCTGGCTGTACGCCACCGGCGGCAACGCGGCGATCTACTACGGCCTGGGCGTCACCGAGCACAGCCAGGGCAGCACGGCGGTGATGGGCATCGCCAACCTGGCCATGGCCACCGGCAACATTGGCCGCGAAGGGGTAGGGGTGAACCCCCTGCGCGGGCAGAACAACGTGCAAGGCTCGTGCGACATGGGCTCGTTCCCCCACGAGCTGCCCGGCTACCGGCATATTTCCAACGAAAGCGTGCGCGCCGAGTTCGAGCAGGCCTGGGGCGTGACCTTGCAACCCGACCCGGGCCTGCGCATCCCCAACATGTTCGAGGCGGCGCTGGACGGCAGTTTCAAGGCGCTGTACTGCCAGGGCGAGGACATTGCCCAGAGCGACCCCAACACCCAGCACGTTACCGCCGCGTTGCTGGCCATGGAGTGCGTGGTGGTGCAGGACATCTTCCTCAACGAGACGGCCAAGTTCGCCCATGTGTTCCTGCCGGGCAGCTCGTTCCTGGAGAAGGACGGCACCTTCACCAATGCCGAGCGGCGCATCTCGCGGGTGCGCAAGGTGATGGAGCCGCTGGCCGGCAAGGCCGACTGGGAGGCGACCATGGCCCTGGCCGGCGCCCTGGGTTACACCATGGACTACCAGCACCCTTCGCAGATCATGGACGAGATCGCCCGCCTGACCCCGACCTTCCGCCGGGTCAGCTACGCCGAGCTCGACCGCCACGGCAGCCTGCAATGGCCGTGCAACGACGCCGCGCCCGATGGCACGCCGACCATGCACATCGACCAGTTCGTGCGCGGCAAGGGGCGCTTCATGCTCACTGGCTACGTGCCCACCGACGAGAAGGTCAACACCCGCTATCCGCTGCTGCTGACCACCGGGCGCATTCTCAGCCAGTACAACGTCGGTGCGCAGACGCGGCGTACCGGCAATGTCGCCTGGCACGACGAGGACCGCCTGGAAATCCACCCCACCGACGCCGAAAGCCGGGGCATCAGCGAGGGTGACTGGGTGGGTATCGGCAGCCGCTCGGGGCAAAGCGTGTTGCGCGCCAAGGTCAGTGGCCGGGTGGCGCCGGGGGTGGTGTACACCACCTTCCACTTCCCTGAGTCTGGCGCCAACGTGATCACCACCGACAACTCCGACTGGGCGACCAACTGCCCGGAATACAAGGTCACCGCGGTGGAGGTGGTGAAGGTGTTCCAGCCCTCGGAATGGCAGAAGCGCTACCAGAGCTTCAGTGACGAACAGCGGCGTTTGCTCAAGGAAAGACGCCACGCCGAGGCGAAGGAGGAGGTGCGCCGATGAGCAGCGACAACCTGGTGAAGATGGCCAACCAGATCGCCCATTACTTCGACAGCGAGCCGGATCATGCAAAGGCGGTGCAGGGTGTTAGGCAGCACCTGCAGAGCTTCTGGACACCGGCGATGCGCCGGCATTTGGGTGAGCGGTTGCAGGCCGAGGGAGGCGAGGGGCTGGATGCGTTGGTGCGTGAGGCGCTTCAGCCGGTGGTTTGATTGTCGTGCAGAGTGTTCGGAATTCACGCCTGCCCCTGTAGGAGCGGCCTTGAGCCGCGAAAGGGCTGCGTAGCGGCCCCAGGATTTCAGGGTCGGGCAAAGATCGCCGGGGCCGCTGTGCGGCCCTTTCGCGGCTCAAGGCCGCTCCTACAGGGGCCGCTGTGCGGCCCTTTCGCGGCTCAAGGCCGCTCCTACAGGGGGCGCGTAAGGCTGAGGGGCTGGGGCTTGCCCCGCGACAGGGCGCTAAAATTCCGGCTCAATCGCATCGCCAGAAATAAACCTGCTCCGGATCCCCTTCGTCGAGGTGCTCGACCACCCCGCTCTCGACAAACCCCTGGCGCTCCAGCAGCCGGCGCATCGGCGCATTGGAACGGTTGGTAGAGGTGAACAGCTTCTTCTCCCGGCATTCGGCCTGAATGTGAGCCACCAGCGCTAACCCCCAGCCCGCTGCGTCGATGGCTTTCGCCAACCATCAGCATCTCGATGAACGTACAGCCGAAAAAATGCCGGTGCATCACCGCATACGCGGCTACCGCGCCGCCAACCTCGGCTATCAGGCAAAGGTACTGCCCGAGCCAGGCGGCGATCTGTCCAGCGCGTCGCGGGTCGTGTCGGGCGACGCTGTCGATGGCAATCAGGGCAGGGAGGTCCTCTGGTTCAGCAAGGCGAATATGCATGGTTCGGCTCTAGGTTGGAGATTTTGCAAATATGGGTGTGCAAGGCTCATGGTTATATCTGCCGCCGGCGATGTTGGTGGCATTACGCCCGTAGGAGCCGGCTTGCCGGCGAAGAGGCCGGAACAGGCAAAGATGAAATGTCCGTCATGAATGCAAGGGTGATTCTGTGCCAATGCTACGCTCGCGGAAACACCTCGACGGACATCCACCATGGACATGAACTGGCACCAGGCCCTGCAAGAGAGCCTGAGCTGGCTGGCAATCGCCTCTTTGATCACCCTCGTCGGCTTCACTGCCGCTGCCGTACTGGCCATACGCTGTACCCGTTGGGGCAGCCAGTTCTGGCAGCTGGCCGGGCCCTATTTCAGTTTCAGGCGCAGTTGGCGACCCTTGCTGGCCTTCGCCTTGCTGCTGGTGCTGACGCTGTTCTCGGTGCGCCTGAACGTGCTGTTCTCGTTCTGGTACAACGGTTTCTACAGCGCCCTGCAAGGCCTTGACCAGGCCGCCTTCTGGTACCTGCTCGGGGTGTTCGCGGTGCTGGCCACCATCCATGTGCTGCGTTCGCTGTTCACCTTCTACGTGACCCAGGCGTTCAACATCCACTGGCGGGTCTGGCTCACCGAGCGCCTGAGCGCCGACTGGATGCGCGGTGACGCCTATTACCGTGGGCAGTTCCTCGCGGAACCGGTGGACAACCCCGATCAGCGTATCGAGTTGGACATCAATGCCTTCGTTTCCGGCTCGGTGTCGCTGGCGCTGGGAGCGGTGAGCGCGCTGGTTTCGCTGGTGGCCTTCACCGGCATTCTCTGGGGCCTGTCGGCGCCGCTGACGGTGGCTGGCATCGAAGTGCCACGGGCGATGGTGTTCGCCGTGTACGTCTATGTGCTGATCGCCACCTGGATTGCCTTCCGCCTGGGCAAGCCGCTGATCCGCCTGAATTTCCTCAACGAAAAACTCACCGCCAACTTCCGTTACGCGCTGATGCGCCTGCGCGAGAACGCCGAGAACATCGCCTTCTATCAAGGTGGGCAGGTCGAGCGCGGCACCTTGCTGACGCGCTTCTTCGCCCTGATCGGCAATGCCTGGGCGCTGGTGTTCCGGAACCTGAAGTTCAGCGGCTTCAACCTGGGCATCAGCCAGGTCGCGGTGGTATTCCCGTTCATTCTCCAGGCGCCGCGGTTCTTCAGTGGCGCGATCAAGCTCGGCGACGTGATGCAGACCTCCCAGGCGTTCGGCCAGGTGCAGGATTCGCTGTCGTTCTTCCGTGAGTCCTACGACACCTTCGCCCAGTACCGCGCCACCCTCGACCGTCTGACCGGTTTCCTCGACGCCAACCAGCAGGCCAGCGCCTTGCCCCGGGTGTTCAGCGAGGACCAGCCGCGTGCCTTGGATATCAGCGGGCTGCAGGTGATGCGCCCCGATGGCCATGCCTTGATCGCCGACCTCGACCTGAGCCTGCAGGCTGGCCAGGCCCTGCTGATCAGGGGGCCGTCGGGCAGTGGCAAGACCACATTGCTGCGTGCCCTGGCGGGGCTGTGGCCCTATGCCGAGGGTGAGGTAAGGCGACCCATGGGCAAGCAGGCGCTGTTCCTGTCCCAGCGCCCGTACTTGCCGCTGGGGGACCTGCGCACCGCCATCGCCTATCCGGCGGACGCCACGCCCGCAGACGATGCGCGCATGCAGCAGGCCCTGCGCCAGGTCAACCTGGCGCACCTGGCCGAGCGCCTGGACACCCCCAATGACTGGGCGCATATCCTCTCGGTGGGGGAACAGCAGCGCCTGGCGTTCGCCCGGGTGCTGTTCAACCAGCCGCAGGTGGTGTTCCTCGACGAGTCCACCTCGGCGATGGATGAGGGCTTGGAGCACGCGCTGTATTCACTGCTGCGCACGGAGATGCCGGCGACATTGCTGGTCAGTGTCGGGCATCGCAGTACGTTGTCCGGGTTCCATACGCACCGCCTGGAGGTGGACGGGCAGGGGGGCTGGTCCCTGCTGGAGCAGCAACCTGCGGTCGGGACGCCTGCCTGATACCGCACACCGGCCCCCTGGGCTGCGCTATCGCGCCCAGGGCGGCCCCCTGTAGGAGCGGCTTCAGCCGCGATCACCCGCGAAGCGGGTGCCACACACCGCGATGCCTGCATCGCGGCTAAAGCCGCTCCTGCAGCCAGGCGTATTGCCGCTGGCAAGGAAGCACTTCCCGATACCCCATTCCCCCCAAGGTCAGCACACTGACCCTCATCGATGTTTAATTGACGTCAAGATGATGGCAAATTAATATCGCGCGCTTTATCGATTTTGCTGTTGCGATTTTCGAAGGATCGAGGATGCATCTCTCTACTGCTGGTGCACGCCTACGTGTCGTGCTGACCAGCTTTTGCCTTTTGGCGGCGTTCAACACGGCGGCCGCACCGTTCGACAACCCTGGCGACCAGGACCTGATCCGCGATCGGCAGAACCGCCTGCTGGAAGAGCAGCAGCGGCGCCTCGAAGAGCTCAAGAACCTGCCCGGCGAGCGTGCCGCGGCGCAGGCCCCCTCGGCCCCTGGTGAGGGGCGCTGCTTCCCGATCGAGACCCTCGACCTCAAGGGCGCCGACAGCCTGTCGGCGGGCGACCGCGCCCGCCTTGTCGCACCCTACAGCGGCCAGTGCCTGGGCGCGGCCCAGCTCAACGAGCTGCTCAAGGTCATCACCGATCGCTACATCGCCAAGGGCCTGGTGACCAGTCGCGCCTACCTGCCCCAGCAGGACCTGTCGAGCGGCCATTTGCAGGTGCTGGTGGTCGAGGGCCGCCTTGAAGGCCTGAAGGCCGCCGACGGCAGCCAGCTCAGCCCCCGTGAACTGGCCATGAGCTTTCCTGGCCGGGATGGCGAGCTGCTCAACCTGCGGGAAGTGGAGCAACTGGTCGACCAGCTCAATCGGCTGCCGTCCAACCAGGCCAAGATGCAACTGACGCCCGGCCAGGCCGTCGGTGGCAGTGTCGTGCAGGTCGCGAATACCCCACAGAAACCCTGGCGTGCCGGCCTGTCGCGCAGCAACGACGGGCAGAAGAGCACCGGTGAACAGCAGTGGGGGGCTTCCCTGGAATGGGACAGCCCGCTGGGGTTGGCCGACCAGTTGGTCGTGCGCGGCGGCCATGATGCCATCAACGACCACCAGAAGACCTCCGGCAACGCCATGCTCTACTACAACCTGCCGTTCGGCTGGTGGAACCTCAGCTACAGCTACAGCCAGAGCGACTACCGTTCGCTGGCGCGCGCCGATGGCTACCCCTTCAAGTGGAGCGGCGACAGCCAGAACCACCAGTTGCGCCTGGAACGGGTGATCCACCGCGACGCGGTCAGCAAGACTTCGCTGAGCGCCGGCCTGGCCCACCTGCGCACCCACAACTACATCGAAGACAGCAAGCTCGCCGCCAGCAGCAACCGCCTGAGCGAAGCGCAGTTCGGCATCAACCACGGCCGGCGCATCGGCGGTGCCTTCGTCAACCTCGACCTCGGCCTGCAGGACGGTGTCGGGGCGCTGGGGGCCCAGGAGCAGGACGAGCGCGACAAGCACGGCAACCGCCAGCCCAACGCCCGTTACCGCAAGTACAGCGCCACCGTCAGCTACCTGCAGCCGTTCAAGCTGGGCGGCGAGTCGCTGGTGTTCAGCAGCCTGGTCACGGCGCAGCGCAGCGAGGACATCCTGTTCAGCCCGCAGCGCATGAGCCTGGGCAGCCAGTCCTCGATCCGCGGCTACAAGGACCAGAGCCTGGCCGGCGACAGCGGCTACTACTGGCGCAACGACCTGCGCTGGAGCCGCCAGGTGGGCTGGGACTGGCTGCGTCCGGTGCTGGCCGAGTACGGCGTCGGCCTGGGCTACGACCTGGGCGCCATCGCCAACGGCCGCTACAACGCCGCCCAGCATGGGCGGATGTCCAGCGACGCCATCGAGCTGTTCACCCGTGGGCGCCACGTTGCCGCCAGCGTGACCTTCGCCCATTCCCTCGAGCGCCCGGACGTGGTGAGGGACGCTGAAGCCCCGGTCTACTTCCGCCTCGATTTCTTCCTTTGATACCGTTTTGACACCGAGATGCCCGACATGGACGTTCGTCAGTTCACTTTCCTGGCTCGCCAGCCTTCCGCCGCCCTGAAACCGCGCGACACCTTCTGGGGCCTGTCCAAGCGTGGCCTGGCGTTCATGCTGGCGAACATGATGTTCTGGCAGCCGCTGGTGGCCATGGCCGACGGCATCGTGGTCAACGGCAGTGCCACCAGCGTCGGCCAGGCCGGCAACGGCGTGCCGCTGGTCAACATCGCCACGCCCAATGCCGCCGGCCTGTCCCACAACCGCTTCAGCGACTACAACGTCGGCCAGCAGGGGGTGATCCTCAACAACGCCACCGAGCGTACCCAGGCCACCCAGCTGGGTGGTCTGGTCGTCGGCAACGACCAGCTCCACGGCCGCGCCGCCAATGTGATCCTCAATGAGGTCAACGGCACCCGCCCCAGCCAGCTCAACGGCTACACCGAAGTAGCGGGGCAGTCGGCCCATGTCATCGTCGCCAACCCCTATGGCATCACCTGCAACGGTTGCGGCTTCCTCAACACCCCACGCGCCACCCTCACCACCGGCCAGCCGGTGATCGAGAACGGCCAGGTGCAGCGCTACCAGGTCGAGCAGGGCAGCGTCGCCATCGAGGGCGCGGGGCTCAATGCCAGCAATGTCGACCAGTTCGAGATCATCACCCGCAGCGCCAGGGTCAATGCCCAGCTCCAGGCCCGCCACCTGGCGGTGATCGCCGGCGCCAACGACGTTGACGCCCAGAGCCTCAAGGCCACGGCACGGGCCGCCAATCCGGCGGACGCGCCGCAACTGGCCATCGACTCGTCGGCCCTGGGGGGGATGTACGCCGGGGCCATCACCCTGGTCGGCACCGAAGCCGGTGTGGGGGTCAAGCTCGACGGCCAGTTGATCGCCAGCGGTGGCGATATCCAGCTCGATGCCAATGGCCAGTTGCGCCTGGCCGAGGCCAAGGCGGAACAAGGCGCGGTGAATATTGCCGCCGGCCAGCTCGATGCCCGGGGCGCGGTGTACGCCGGCACCGATCTGCGGGTCAAGACCCAAGGCGACCTGGACAACCGCCAGACCCTCGCCGCCGCCGGGCGCGTCAACCTCGACAGCGGCGGCCGCCTGAGCAACCACGGCATCGTCGAAGCCGGTGTCAACCCCGACAGCAGCCGCAACACCACGGGTGACGTGCAGTTGCGCGCCCAACACCTGGACAACCGCGGCCAGAGCGTGGTGGCCAGCCGCGACATGCACATCAGCGCAGGCCAGGCCCTCGACAACCAGGGCGGCACCTTGAGCGCCCAGCGCCAATTGACGGCCAGCGCCGAGACACTGGACAACCGCGGCGGCGGTCGGCTGCTCAGCGCCGGCCAGAGCGACCTGCAAGCCGCCCGCCTGCACAACGGCCAGGGCGGCCTGATCAAGGCCGACGGCGCCATCGGAGCCAAGGTCGGCCACCTGGACAACAACGCGGGCGAGCTGTCCAGCCAGGGCACGCTGAGTGCCCAGGTGGCCAACCTGGACAACCAGGCCGGCACGCTGACGGCCGGCCAGCACCTGAACCTGGCGGCCAGCGGTGCGCTGAATAACCAGGGTGGGCGGATCTCCAGCCAGCAGACCCTGGGCCTGACAGCCGGGCAGGTGGACAACAGCAGCGCCGGGCGCATCACGGCGGGCAAGGCACTGACGGCCCGTGTCAGCGGCCTGGATCAGCACGCCGGCGGTCATCTGACCAGCGCCGAATCGTTGAGCCTGGACCTCGGTCGCGGTCACCTGGACAACCAGGGCGGCCTGATCCGCGCGCCCGCCGCGTTGCAGTTGCTCAACCTCGCCAGCGTCGACAACCGCGGCGGGGAAATCGCCAGCGCCGCCGCGTTCACCCTGCAGGCCGACAACCTGGACAACGGCCAGGGCAAGGTTCTCGGCGAGCAGGCGTTGACGCTGCGCATCGCGCGTGCGCTGGACACCCGCGGCGGCCTGCTTTCGGCCATGGCATTGGACATTGGCGCCGGCAGCCTGGACAACCAGGGTGGTCGCATCAGCGCCACACAAGGCCTGATGTTGCAACTGGGCGGGGCACTGGACAACCGTCACGGTGAAATCCTCGGCGCCACCGCGACCCTGAACAGCGCGTCGCTGGACAACCGCCACGGCCTGGTCCAGGGCGAGCGGCAGCTGACCCTTGAACAGACCGGCGCGCTGGTCAACCGCGAGGGCCGCCTGCTCACCGCCCAGGCGCTGACGCTCGGCGCTGCCAGCCTCGACAACAGCCAAGGCACGCTCACCAGCGATGGCGTGTTGCACGCCGTGATCCAGGGGCAGTTGCTCAACCAGGCCGGGTTGCTGGCCGGCAACACCCGCCTGCACCTGAATGCCGCGAGCCTGGACAACCAGGCCAAGGGCAGGATCACCGGCAAGCAGGCGCTGGACCTCAGCATCGGCCAGTTCGACAACCGTGGCGGTATCGTCTCGGCCGAGGGCGCGCTGCATGTCGGCGGCACCCGGCTGGACAACCGTGAGGGGGGCCTGGTCAGTTCGGGCCAGGCCATGACCCTGGCTGTGCAAGCCCTGGACAACCGTGCCGGTGAAGTCTCCAGCGCCACCGACCTCACAGTGGCTGGCAATGAACTCGACAACAGCAGCGGCGGCCGCCTGCTCGCCAGCGGCGACATGCACTTGACCTTGCAGCGCCTGGACAACCACCTCAAAGGCCTGGTGTCTGGCCAGCAGGCGGTCGAGCTGCACGCGGCGCAGTTGGACAATAGCGAGCAGGGCAGCCTGTATGCCAAGCGCGCGCTGTCGATGCAACTGAGCGCTGGGCTGAACAACCGCCAAGGCACGTTGCGCAGCGATGCAGGCCTGACCCTGCAGGCCGCCAGCGCCGACAATGACGGTGGCCGTGCCAGCAGTGCCGCGCCTCTGGTGCTGAGCACCACGGGGGCGTTCAGCAACCAGAAGGGCGAACTGCTGGGCGCGGGCACTGTGACCCTGAACAGCGCCAGCCTCGACAACCGCGGAGGGACCCTGCGCGGCGATGGCAGCGTGCAAGTGGCCACCGGTGCCCTGGACAACCGGCAAGGGCAATTGACCAGCGCCGAGCGGCTGACGTTGGTGGCGACACAGGTGGACAACCGCCAGGCTGGCCACATCGCCAGCACCCAGGCGCTGGACGCCAGCGTCAGCGGTCTCGACCAGCAGGAAGGCGGCAAGCTGTACAGCACCGAGGGGCTGACCCTCGACCTGCGCGGCGGGTACCTGAACAACGCCACCGGCCTGATCAACGCCCACGGCCCGCTGGTGTTCAAGCGACTGGCCCAGGTCGACAACCAGGGCGGCGAGATCTCCAGCCAGCAGGGGTTCACCCTGACCGCGCGGGGCCTCGACAACAGCGGCGGCAAGCTGCTCAGCGAGCAGGCCCTGAACATCCGCCTCGAGCAGGCACTGCGCAACGCCAAAGGCGAGGTGTCGGCGGCCGGGCTGAGTGCCACGGCGGCGAGCCTGGACAACAGCGACGGTGTGTTCGGCAGCCGCCAAGGGCTCGACCTGACCCTGGCGGGCGAACTGCTCAACGTCAAGGGCGAAGTCTCCACTGCCGGCGTCGGCGTGATCGACGTCGCCACCCTCAACAACCGCGATGGCCATATCGAGGCCGATACCCGCCTCGCGTTGACGAGCCATGGCGCGCTGCTCAACCAGGGCGGCACCCTGGGCGGCAAGCAACACGTGCAGGTGAACGCGGCGAGCCTGGACAACAGCCACGCCGGCAGCCTGTTCAGTGATGGCGGCCTGACCGTGAAGGTGGATGGCCTGCTGGACAACCAGGCCAAGGGCAGCCTCCAGACCCATGGCGCGAGCGACCTGCAGGCCGCGCACCTGGACAACCGCGGCGGGACCTTGCGCGCCAACCAGGGCCAGGTACTGCGTGTCGGCCAGCTGGACAACCGTGAAGGCGTGCTCAACAGCAAGCAGGGCCTGACCCTGAGCGGCCAGCACCTGCGCAACCGGCAGGGCCTGGTCAGTGCCGAGGGGCCGGTCACCCTGACCCTGGATGCCATCGACAATGACAAGGGCCGGATCTCCAGCAAGCACGACCTGCGGGCCACCGTGGGGGTGCTGGCGCAGCAGGGCGGCGAACTGGTCGCCCAAGGCGACCTGGCGCTCACCGGCAGCCACCTCGACAACCGCGATGGCGGCATGGTCGGGGCAAAAAAGGCACTGACACTCAAGGTCGAGCGCATCGACAACCGCGCCGGCGAGCTGTCCAGCCAGACCGGCACCGAACTCACCGGCCAGCACCTGGACAACAGCGCCGGCAAGCTGCTGGCCGGCACCACCCTGCAACTGACCGTCACCGAGCTGATCAACCAGGCCAAGGGGCTGGTGTTCGGCCAGGCTGTCCACCTCACCGGTGGCCGCCTGGACAATGCCGGGGGCAGCTTCGGCGCCGGGAAAACGCTGACGCTGCAACTGGCGGCGGGGCTGGACAACAGCGCTGGCAAGCTCACCAGTGAAGGCACCCTGGACCTGCACGGCCAACGCATCGACAACAGCGCGGGCCGCCTCTCCAGTGGCGGTGCGTTGAAGGTCGTCAGCGCCGGCGAGCTGATCAACCAGGGCGGCGTCGTCGAAAGCGCCCAGGCCCTCACGCTGAACAGCGCCAGCCTCGACAACCGCCGCCAGGGGCTGCTCAAGAGCGAAGGCGCCGCCACCGTGGACAGCGGCCACTTCGACAACCGCGACGGTGGGCGCCTGATTGCCGCCGGCAGCCTCGACCTCAAGGCCACGCAACTCGACAATGACGGCCGCATCGCCAGCGCCGGCCTGCTGACCGCCAACCTCGGCGGCCTCAAGCAGCAGGGTGGCGAGCTGAGCAGCAGTACCCAGCTCGACCTGGACATGAACGCTGCCGACCTGCACAACGCCGGTGTGATCAATGCACCGCTGCTGGTGCTCAAGCAACTCGGCGGCGTCGACAACCAGCACGGCGAGATCTCCAGCCAGCACGCCTTCACCCTGGCGGCCCGCAGCCTCGACAACCGCCACGGCAAGCTGGTCAGCGACCAGGCCCTGACCCTGCGCATCGAGCAGCTGTTGAGCAACCTCACAGGCCGCATCAGCGCCAACGGCCTGGACAACCGCAGCGCCAGCCTGGCCAATGCCGATGGCGTGATCAGCAGCCAGGGCGGCTTGCAGGTCACGGTCGACGACCTGCTGGACAACCAGCGCGGCACCGTGGTCGGCGATGGCGTCATGCAGGTGCACGCCAGCCACTTCGACAACCAAGGCGGCAGCCTGCACGGCAAGGGCGCGCTGAGCATCGAAGCCGCGCGCCTGGACAACCAGGACGGCAAGCTGGTCGGCACCGACACCCAGCGCATCAGTGCTGCCAACCTGGATAACCGCAACGGCCTGATCGGCGCTACAAAAGCGCTGGAACTCGACGTTGCCAGCCTCGACAACCGAGCGGGCGAACTGACCAGCAATGCCGACCTCAGCATGACCGGCCAGACCCTGGACAACAGCGACGGCGGGGTAGTGACGGCCGACCAGCACCTCAACCTGGGTGTCGCCCAACTGCTCAACGGCAACGGCGGCAAACTCAACGGCCAGCGCCTCACGCTCACCGGCACCGGGCTGGACAACCGCGGCGGCAGCCTGCGCAGCCAGCAGCCCCTGGTGCTGCGACTGGCGGGCGAATTGGACAACCGCGACGGCCTGCTGAGCAGCGAAGGCACCCTGCTGCTCAAAGCTGCCAGCCTCGACAACCGCCAGGGCCAACTGTCCAGCGCCAAGGACCTGAAGGTCGAAGTCACCGGCCAGGTGCTCAACCAGCACGGCGAGCTGGCCACTGACGGCACCCTGGCCCTGCGCAGCGCCGGCCTGGAAAACCAGGACGGGCGCCTGAGCGGCAAAGGCGCGACGACGCTGACCACCGGTACCCTGAACAACCAGGGCGGCCGCCTCGACAGCGGCGATACCCTGAACCTGACCACCGGGCAACTGAACAACGGTGGCAGCATCGGCAGCGCCAAGGCCCTGACCGCCAGCGTCAGCGGCCTCGACCAGCAGGGCGGCAAGCTGTTCAGCGATGCCGGCCTGACCCTCGACCTGCACAACGGCCAGTTGAACAACCAAGGTGGCCTGATCAACGCGCTCGGCCCGCTGCAACTCGACAACCTCGCCGGCGTCAGCAACCACGAGGGCGAGATTTCCAGCGCCCAGGCCTTCACCTTCGCCGCCCGGCACCTGGACAACACCCAGGGCAAGTTGCTGAGCAACCAGGGCCTGACCCTGCGCATCGCCCAGTTGCTGGACAACACCAAGGGTCTGATCGGCGCCGCCAGCCTTGATGCCCGCGCCGCGTCCGTGGACAACCGCGGCGGCACCTTGAGCAGCCGTGGCGACCTGCTGCTGACCAGCGACGGCCGCCTCGACAACCGCGACCAGGGCCTGATCAGCGCCAGCCAGGCCCTGACCCTGCGCACCATGGCCCTGGACAACAGCGCCAATGGCCTGGTCAACAGCCAGGGCCGCCTCGAGCTGCACAGCGCCAGCCTCGCCACCGGCAGCGGCGGCGAAGTCTCCGCCAAGGGCGCCATGGCCCTGGACCTCGGCGCGATCGCCCTGGCGGGCGGCCGCGTGGTCGGTGAGGGTGCCGTCACCCTGGACCTGAACGGCAATGACCTGGACAACCGCAAGGGCAAGATCCTCGTCCAGGGGCCGCTGACCCTGCAGCGCCTGGGCGCCATCAACAACCAGGGCGGCGAGCTCTCCAGCCAGCACGCGCTGACCCTGAACACCGGCGTACTCGACAACACCGACGGCAAGCTGATCAGCAGCCAGGTGCTGACGATCAACGCCGCCAGCCTGCTCAACCAGAACGGCCTGGTGTCCGGCTGGCAAGGCCTGGCCGTGACCGGCGCGAGCCTCGACAACCGCAACCATGGCACGCTGTCCAGCCGCAACGGCGCGCTGGATGTGCAGTTGTCCGGCACCCTGCTCAACAGCGCGGCCGGCGCCCTGGTCAGCCAGGGCCGCCTGAGCGTCGCGGCCGCCAGCCTCGACAACAGCGCAGGCATCCTCTCCAGCGGCGCCGGCCAGCGCCTGACAATCACCGGTGAGGTGAACAACAGCGCCGGCGGCCTGATCGACAGCGGCGCCGAGCTCAGCCTGCAAGCCGCCACCCTCGACAACCAGGGCGGCACCGTCAATGGCCAGCAAGCCATGACCGTCACCGCCACCGGCCTGCGCAACCAGGGCGGCACATTGGCCAGCAACGGCGGCCTCACCCTCGACCTGCTCGGCAAGCTGGAAAACGCCAACGGCAAGCTCGCCAGCGGCGGCCCGTTGCTGCTGCAACGGGCGACCCAGGTCGACAACCAGGGCGGCCAGATCGCAAGCCAGGGCCTGCTGACCCTGCTGGCCGGCAGCCTCGACAACCGCCAGCACGGCACCCTGGCGAGCAAGGGCCGCATGGTGATCACCACCACCGGCGTCCTGCGCAACGACGCCGACGGCCTCATCTACAGCGAAGGCGCCGACCTGCAGGTCACCGCGGCCGGGCTGGGCAACCGTGCCGGCCTGATGCAAGGCCAGGGCGGCCTGAACCTCGCCATTGATGACGAGCTCGACAATCAGGGCGGCAAGCTGCTGGCCAGCACCGGTGACGCCGACGTCAAGGCCAGCACCTTGAGCAACCAGGGTGGCACCCTGGCCAGCCTCAAGGGGCTGCTGCGCATCGAGGCCGACCAGACGCTGCTCAACGGCCAGGACGGCGCCGGCAAGGGCGGTGTCCTGCATGGCCAGCGCCTGGACCTGACCGCAGGCAGCATCGACAACCAGCACGGTCGTATCGCCGCCCAGCATGGCGATGCGCTGATCAAGACTGCCGCCTTCGTCAACACCAACGGCGGCCTGTACGCCAGCAACCTGGTGAAGCTCAAAGGCACGACCCTGGACAACAGCGCCGGCCAGATCGCCGCCGGGCGGGTCGAACTGGCGCTGGACGGGCAGCTCGGCAACCGTGCCGGGGTGATCGAAACCGACAGCACCCTTGCCGTGAAGGCCAGCGGCGTCGACAACCAGGGCGGCCAGTTGCGCGCTCTGGGCGCCGATGGCAAGACCGACCTGCAGATCGGCGGCGTGTTCGACAACCGCAACGGCCACCTGGAAACCCGCAACACCGATTTCACCCTGAACGTCGCCGGCCTGCGCAACCAGGGTGGCAGCCTGCTGCACGGCGGCGCCGGCACCTTCGACGTCGCCACCGCCAACCTGCTCGACGCCGGTGGCAGCGTGCTGACCCTTGGCGGCCTGACGCTGACCGCGGACACCTGGACCAACAGCAGCGTGATCCAGGCCGGGCGCCTGACCCTCAACGTCAACCAGCTGAACCAGACCGCCCAGGGCCAGTTGCTGGCCTCGGACCGCCTGGAGGGTACCGGCGGCAACTGGAACAACGACGGCCTGATCGCCAGCGATGGCTCGGCGCAGCTGACCCTGGCCGGGCGCTACAGCGGCAATGGCCGCTACAGCAGCCTGGGCAACCTCGGCCTGAGCGCCGGGCAGCTGGACCTGGGCGCCGCCGGCAGCGTGGCGAGCGGGCAGGACACCACCGTCAACGTCGCCGGCCAGCTCAACAACGCCGGCCGCCTGACCGCCGCCGACAACCTCACGTTGACGGCGGGTGGCGTCACTAACAGCGGCACGCTGGCCAGCGGTGAAGACCTGACCCTGACCACCCCAACGCTGCTCAACAGCAAGGGCCTGATCACCAGCGGCGGCGACATGCGCCTGCTGGCCGCAAGCTTCACCAACAGCTACGCCGACGTCTATGGCCTGGGCAACGTCTTGATCGCCCGCGACCCGAGCCAGGCCAAGGCCGACCTGCTGGACAACCGCTCGGGTACGATCGAAAGCGGTCGCAACCTGACGATCAACGCCACCACCGTCAACAACGTGCGTGACGTGTTCGACCATACGGAGCCGGAAAAGAAGTCGATCAAGATCACCGAGCTCGATTGCAACCTGATCCCTGGCCCCGGCTGCGATTTCCGCAAGAAAGGCCGGCGCAACGGCCTCTGGCAGATCGACGAGGTCGACAGCCTGACCGTCACCCGCAGCAGTGCCGCCGCCAACCTCAACAGCGGCGCCGACCTGCTGATCAACGCCCAGGTGCTGAACAACCGCAGCAGCGCGATCAGCGCCACCGGCAACCTCACCGCCAATGCCGTCACCATCAACAACAAAGGCCTGCAGGCCCAGGAAACCAAGACCACCCGCAAGTTCGTCAGCCACGTCAAACAGATCCACGGCGCGATTCCGGCCGCGGCCGCTTTCAACGCCAGGAACGCCACCAAACCGTCGGCGACGGTCGAGGCCGACCTCAGCAACTTCCTGAGCCTGATGGGCGGCGGCATGATTGCCAAGGAGGTCACCACACTCAACGGTGATGGCCAGGCCTACGACGCGGTGATCCAGGCGGGCGGCAACGTAGCGTTGAATGCCGCGCAGAACCTCAACAACAGCGTGATCCGCCCGTACTACGCCTATGTCGCGGCGGGGCGCACCAAGACCGACACCGGCGCCGGCAGCGGCTACTCCACCAAGGTTTCGATCAACAACCAGTTACCGCCGGACCTGGCCCAACAGCAGGTCAACCCGCTGACCCTGCCAGGCTTCAGCCTGCCGACCAGCCAGAACGGCCTGTTCCGCCTGAGCGAGCAGGGCGCCAGCAGCGCGCAGGCGGCCCAGGGCAGCAGCACGGCGCAGCACTGGACCTTGGGTGGGGCCAGCGTCGAGCTGGCCCAGCGCCAGCAGCAGCCCGACAGCCAAGGCCGGACCCTCCAGCTGGACGCGGTCGCGCCGCTGGTCGCCAGCACCCGTGAAGTGACGGTGGCGGCACGCGAGGCCGCAGGCATCGATACCCGCGCCAGCGTGATCGAAGTGGCCGGCGTCGGCAGCGCCGATGTCGGTACGCTACAGCCCGTGCGCAGCCAGCCGGGCACGATCGCCCGGGTCGAAGGCATCGAAGCGCAGGCGCCGCTCGCCGTCGCCGAGCCGACGCCGCAGGCCTCGCGCCCGACCTTCGACCTGCCCGGCCTGACACCGCAGCCGCGGCCGGCCCCAACCGTCGTCGCAGTAGCCGAGCCGACACCGGAGCCCGCCCCGGTCGCCAGCCAGGCCATCACCCGCGTCCAGGGCCTGCCCGAGCGCCAGGCGCAACCGCAGCCGCACAAGTACCTGGTGGAAACCAACCCGGCGCTGACCGAACTCAAGCAGTTCATGAGCTCGGACTACCTGCTCGCCAACCTCGGCTACAACCCCGACCAGAGCGCCAAGCGCCTGGGTGACGGCTTCTACGAGCAGCGCCTGATCCGCGACGCGGTGATGGCCCGTACCGGCCAGCGCTTCATCGACGGCCAGAACACCGACGAGAAGCTGTTCAAGTACCTGATGGACAACGCCATCAAGAGCAAGCAGCAGCTCAACCTGGCGGTGGGCGTGAGCCTGAGCGCCGAGCAGGTCGCGGCCCTGACCCACGACATCGTCTGGCTGGAAAAGACCACGGTGCGCGGCGAGGACGTGCTGGCGCCGGTGCTCTACCTGGCCCACGCCAACCAACGCCTGGCGCCTAACGGCGCGCTGATTGCCGGTAACAACGTCAACCTGATCGCCGGCCAGAACCTCGACAACGCCGGCACCCTGCGCGCCCTTGAAAAGCTTACGGGCACGGTCGGCAACGACCTGACCAACAGCGGCCTGATCGAAGCGGGCGGCCGCCTGGACCTGCTGGCCGGCAACAACATCGTCAACAAGGCCGGCGGCATCATCGCCGGGCGTGACGTGTCGCTGGTCGCCACCAACGGCAGCGTGCTCAACGAACGCAGCGTCACCGTGCACGAAAGCAGCGACGGCGTGCTCAGCGAGCGCACCGACTTCCTCGACAGCGCGGCCCGCATCGAGGCGGCCAACGACCTGAGCGTCAAGGCCGGGCGCGACGTCATCAACCGCGCCAGCGTGCTGCAGAGTGGCCGCGACCTGAAGCTGCAGGCCGGGCGCGACCTGAGCCTGGGCGTGGTCGAGCAGGTCGACAGCCATGCCAGCACGACGACCCGCCACAGCAGCTCGACGATCACCCAGCATGGCTCCACAGTGCTGGCCGGGCGCGACCTGTCGGCGGTTGCCGGTCGGGACCTGGCGGCGATTGCCAGCCAGATCGAAGCCAAGCGCGACGTGGCGATGTCGGCCGGCGCCGGCCTGAGCTTGATCTCGGCGGCCAACGAGCAGCATTCGGAGGTCAACACCAAGAAGGTCAAGGCGCGTGAAGACCACGTGCAGCAGGTGTCCACCACCGTCAAGGCCGGTGGCGACGTCGCCCTGATCGCCGGCCAGGACCTGGCGATGAGCGCCAGCCGGGTCGAGGCGGGGGACGAGGCTTACCTGGTCGCCGGTGGCCGCCTGGGCCTGCTGGCGGCTGAAGACAGCGATTACTCGCTGTATGACAAGAAGAAGAAGGGCAGCTTCGGCAGCAAGAAGACCCAGCGTGATGAAGTGACCAAGGTGACCCAGGTTGGCAGCGAGGTCACCAGCGGCGGCAACCAGACCCTGCAGAGCGGTGGCGACCAGTTGTACCAGGCGGCCAAGCTCGACAGCGGCCAGGACATCACCATCGCCAGCGGCGGCGCGGTCACCTTCGAAGCGGTCAAGGACCTGCACCAGGAGAGCCACCAGAAGAGCAAGAGCGACCTGGCGTGGACCAGTGCCAAAGGCAAGGGCCACACCGACGAGACCCTGCGCCAGACGCAGATGGTCGCCCAGGGCGAACTGGCGATCAGAGCGGTCGATGGCCTGAACATCGACATCAAGCAGATTGACCAGAAGTCGGTGCACCAGGCGATCGACGCCATGGTCCAGGCCGATCCCAAGCTGGCCTGGCTCAAGGACGCCGAGCAGCGTGGCGATGTGGACTGGCGCCAGGTCCAGGAGCTGCACGACAGCTTCAAGTACAGCAATTCCAGCCTCGGCCAAGGGGCCATGCTGGCGATCATCATTGTCGTGACGGTGTTGACGGCCGGGGCCGCCAGTACGGCGGTAGGTTCTGCTGCGGGTGCCACGGCGGGGTCCGGTTCGGCAATGGCGGCGGCAGGCACTGCCACGGCTGCGACCACGACCACCGCCACGGCCGCCGCTGCGACCACAGCCGCTGCGAGCACCGCGGCGACGGCTGCTGCGACCACGGCTGCCGCTACTACCGCTGCGACGACCGCCGCGACCACTACGGTGGCCGCTGGCTGGGGCAATGTGATGGCCTCCTCGGTGCTGACGGGGATGGCCAGCAACGGCGCGGTCAGCTTCATCAACAACGGCGGCAACCTGGGCGCGACGTTCAAGGATGTCACCTCGAGCCAGAGCCTGCGCGGCTATGCCTCGGGCGCGCTGACCGCAGGCTTTACCGCCGGCGTGCTGGACAACGCGTTCGGGGTCACGGGAGACAACGTCAACCGGGTGACCAAGGGCTTCGACCTCAGCAAGCTGTCCGACATCGGCAAGTTCACCGCCTATTCGGCTGCCCAGGGCGCCGCCCAGGCGTCGTTCAACACGGCACTGCAGGGTGGCAGCCTCACGGACAACCTGCGCAACTCCCTGGCCTCCCAGGCGCAAGGCGTGCTGCGTGGCGTCGCGTTCAATGCCGTGGGTGACTTTGCCAGAGATCAGAACTGGGCGAACGCCAGCATCGAGAAGACCGCGCTGCATGCCCTGGTCGGTGGCCTGCTCAGCGAGGCGGCGGGCAAGGGCTTCGCCACCGGCGCGCTGGCGGCCGGCGCCAACGAGGCGATGAGCGAAAGCTTGAGCAAGCTGGTCAAA